>JAPDPR010000055.1 GCA_034506335.1 candidate division KSB1 bacterium | reverse complement strand
AATGGGAAGTAGATCTTTTTGTGCACGTTCCAGGTAAAAACCTGCAGACCCAGGTGGGCAGTGCGCACTGTGTCGTAGCGGTACTGCCCAACCTCCACCTGGCCGCTATCCGTAGAGTCGTCCACAAATTGGGAGCTGTAGGCAATGACCTTGGCCTCGCGCGGCGGGAATCCGGCCAAATGGGCCAGGACCATGACGGCGTAGTAATGAAAATCCTTCTGCACACTATCCTCCGCTCCATGAACCTCGCGCTCCGGCCGCGCACTCTGCTGCCCATTCCCAAGCCCCTGACCGGGTCCGTTTGGCAGCACAGCGAAGCCGCAGCACGCCACCTCAGGCGCGGGGCATCCTGCACTTACCGACGCGGCTGATAGGCACCAAAGAAGTACGTATCCAGGTCTTCGTTGGGGCCGATGGGCACTTCCTCTGGCAGAGCGAGCACATCGCCAGCCTGGACCTCCGCGCCTCGTTTCCTGCTCTTTATGGTGGCTACAGCCCTCTCACCCTTGCGCACGATGAGGCGCGCCACGGCCACTCGTCGCCCGCCCTCCAACGAAGGTCGGAGCACCTGCACCACGCATGGGACGGCCCACTCCTCGGGGAGGCCCTCGACGAAGAGATAAGCGCCCTTCACCTTGGCCACGCGAGGAATGGGGCTCTCCGCGCGCGCCACGTCAGGTCCGAGCATTGGCCTCACCCTGTCCCCGGGGGCTATCTTGTCTGTGGAATCCTCCTCCACCACGCTGACCAGGGCGCGCGGGCCGTGCCTGGAGAACAGACGCACTTTTCCGATCGGCTTAGTGCTATCGCTCGGTCTCTGGACAAGCATGACAGTACCTGGCTCGATAGGGCCAGGTAGACCGTCAATGAGGGCCAATGTGCCGCGCACGGCTACAACCGCCGCCCCAGGGGTTTGTCCTACCTCGCGACCGCTCCGTGGCGGTCTTCCGTCTTTGGCCACCGCCCAGTCGCCCACCTCGACTTTGTAGGCCGGCGCCTCCCACAGGACCTTGCAGATAGCCTGGTCTGCCCGCAATTCGTCCAGCTCCACAGTCGCCACAAGTAAGGGTCCTTTTTCTGTGGCCCGGTAGATGTGCAGTGTATCACCCACGACTCCTTGCAAAGGCGGTGCCGAAAGGACAACGTACGCGCCGTGCACCGCCCGCACTTGTTGCGCCCATGCCTCTGCGCTGGCTAGCACCACAAGGGCGAGCCCAATGGCCGCTCCTTTAGCTTTCGAGGTAGTCACCCCCTTTCAAAACTCATACTGGCCGCTCAGCCGCACGAGGGGCGTAGGTTCCACGCCTACTACGCAGGCAAGCCATAATCCTGACGCGACCGGGACCCTGCCCCCCAGGTTCAGGCGCGGCACCACCAGTGCCTGCATCGGGGCGCGGGTTTCGCCGGCAGGCTGCACCTCGTCCCCTACCTCGGTGCCAAGCCCTATGAAAAAGTAACGGAGATCAAACCCCACACCAACGCCATACCGCAGGCGCATTCCCCGCTCTTCGCCGTTCTTTAAAGACGCCGTCAGGCGACCCGAGTAGAAGCTCACCCTGGCCGAAAGTGCTCGCTTCTGTGTTCCCCACAGCACCCCTAAGTGCAGAGAGCCCGGCACGCGAAGAACCGGAGCAAAGGCATTGTGCTGTGACAGACGTTCGGTAAGGGTCAATTTGGACAGATCAATCTTGGTCGCATCGATCATGTCCGCGACCTCCCCTTGCACTCCGCCTTCGAGGTCGATGAAGGGGATACGGTTATTCACAGTGGAATCCTGCCCGTGGAGGCGCAGATGGTAGGGCAGGTTGATCGCCAGACCGAGGTGCAGACGGTGGTTGAGGCGGTGCAAGAGGCCAATGCGCGCGCCCCACGCGAGGCCCGAGTAGTCGGCAAAAAGGGACTGGTGCAAGTTGTTCTGCTCGCCTCTGGCAAAGTCGATCCGTGGATCGTAGGGGTCGTTAAAGACGTACTCCCCTCCGGACATTTCCACGATCCCCTCGACCGCTGCGTACCCGAGGCACCTGGCATGCAGGGCCAATCTGGTGACGGCCAAGCCCACCCTGGTTGCGGGCCCCACCTGTGTCCCAAAGCCGATGATGAGTTCCTGGACTCTCGCTTCCGCCTCGCCGGTCACATCCAGCCAGGTGCGCATGCGAATGCGCCGCATTTCCCCTTCCAGTTCCTCTTCGCTGTCGATGGCCACTTCAACGCCCGTGCCCAGCAGTGTGCAGCGCAGCGCAAATGGCTCCCGGTAGCCAAAGCCCACGCCCCACCTTCTGCCCGCGATGGTGAGCGGCAGACCCACTGCTACCCCACCCACGATGGGCTCCAATCCCACACGAGCGGCAAGCTGCGGGTAGGTCACCAATGCGTTGGGGGCGCCGTAGTCCTCGATGACGGCATCCATTTGTTCCCTGAGCCGCGAAGAGAGGTGGAGCAGAGGTTCTATATCCTGACGGAGACCCGGCACATAGTCCAGGACAACGCTGGTGCGAGGGAGTGCGGCCAAGCCGGCAGGGTTCCAGCTGAGGCAACTTGCATCAGACTGGCCGCTGGCGATGCCCCCCAGCGGGGCGAGGCTTGCCCCCAAGTCAACAAAGGCCCCTGACAGGGAGAGGTCGACCCGCACGTGCCTGGCCACGAGCTCGGTGATAGGGCGGTCACTTTGTGCCCAGACCCAGGACGCCGCGAGCAGTACCAGCAAAACAAGTCGATTGCTCTTGCTCATCTTCAGAACCACACCGACACGGAAACACGAGGCGTATGTGCCAGAAAATGCAGCTGATATGCAAAATCAAAGCGCGCGCCCCAAGTGTCGCGAAAGTACTGCAGTCCAACGCCAAAGTTGGCCTTGCCGTTCGCGACCGGATCCAGGTTTTGCGACCACCCCCCGCGCAGGTAAAGAGCTTTGAACAGGAGCCATTCGCCGCCAAGGCTGATCCGGTCCTTCACGTCCACGTAGAGGGATTTGGCCAGGTCCAGTGCAAGGACGACATTGGGCCGCGCCAGATAGGCGGCGCCCACCACCAAGCCTGCGGGCACGGACTCGCCATAGGAGGTCCGCCGCGTGTCATTGCGGTACTGCAGGAGATTCACCGGATCGCGCAGAAGCATTCCCAGGGCCCAACGAGGGGCTGGCTTCCAGCGTAATCCAAGGTCCAGCCCATAACCCACGGCCGTCCCCTGCACTCGCTGCTCCCCTCCATCGGCATTGTTGCCAAAGCTTGCCCAACGCACCTTGAGGGTGAGCCCGGCGGCAAGCCGCGCGCCGGCAGGACCAAGCATCGCCAGGCGCCGCGCGTAGCTCACATAACAGGCCGATTCGCGCAGCATCTCGTCGCCTGAGGTGAGCACACCGAGACCGACTCCGGAATGCTCGGTGAGGCCGTGAGCGACGGCGGCGAGCGTGTAGGGTATGAGCCCGAACTGCTTGGCGTACATCGTGCTCACCTGCCACCCCTGGACGCTGACCAGGCAGGCTGGATTCCAGAACACGGCGTAGGGGTCGCTGGCCAGTGCCACATAGGCGCCCCCCATGCCCAAGGGGCGGGCTCCGTAGCCTATGTCGACAAAAGCGGCGGGGATATCCGCGAAGCCACTGCCTGCAGATAGCACAATGGCCACCGACAAAAAGTGGAGGCCACCCCAACGCCTCATTCCCGCTCCATTCCTCCTCGGCCAGTTCTCCATCATCGCGCTTCTCACTTGACCAGCACCACTGGGCTCAATAGCCGTTTACTCCCTTCGCCGTCCTTGACTTCCACATGCACCAGGTACCGACCGTTGAGCGCCATGCTTCCCGTGTCGGTGGTTCCGTCCCAGGTCAACCGGTAGATCTGCCCTTGCGTCACGCTCGTCTCGGCAAGCGCCCGCACCAGGTCCCCTGTCATGTTGTAAACCTTCACACTGACAAAGACCGTAGCCGACGCGCGCGACGTAGGTGTGAACGAAATCTCCAGCGGGCAGATGAACGGCGAGAACGGCGTTGGTGTAACCCGGAAGTCACGAATGCCCAGGGGCAGGGCCGGCTCCATGAGCATGTAAAGGCCGAGTGTGATCACCTGCGCTTGCACTCCGCCAGGAACTTGGGTTGCGGACACCTCCTCCCAGGCGAGCCGCTCAGCGTTCCAGAAGAAGAGGGCGCTCTCGGCAGCGCTGCTATCGGCCAGTGGCAACGTCAAAACCATGGGCTTCCGCAACCGCAGCCCGGCAGGTTGCAGCCCGTAGGCGCGGCCCGCCTGCACATACCCCGGCAAGACCTTCTTAACTTCGGGAAGCTGGGGGTAGGTTAGGCCCACTGAGACCGGGCTTTCCACGCATCCTGCGGGAAGCACCAAGGAGGCCCCTCGATAATCGCGCAGGATACGCTCGCCATCAGCCGGGCCGATTGGGGCCACGACCTGCAGCCATAAAGAATCGGCGCTTCCCGAATAGGCATCCCGCAATATCAAGCATAGTGGACCGATGAAGTCATTCCGAAGAGCGAGCCTGCCGCCGCTGAGTGATCCGATGGCGGCCGGGAGGTCGACCGACCACTCGGGCTCGATGGGCACCTGTCGGCCATCGTATGCTAAGGCGCTGTAGGAGAACTGTGCAGTCGAACCAGTGTTGACCGCTGTAGGACCGGAGATGACCAGTCTGGCCACGGGCACTTCCTCAAGCACAAAGTTGGCGCTGAGGCTATCCCCGCCGTTGTACAGGTTCACCTGCCGACTGCGGGGTGTGCTGAGGTGCCCCGGCTTAGTGGCCGAGACCTGGTAGGAATTGGGACCGAGCCGGCTCAGGAGGTAACGCCCGTCTGACCCGGTTGTGTCCCTGTGCACCGTAGCTCCGGCTTGGGCTTCAACCACTGCGCCTGGTGCGGGCTGGCCCGAGGCGTAGCGCACAGTGCCCCCGATAGTGGCATAGATGCGAGCCAGGCGGAAGTTGGTAGTGTCCCCCCTTGTGGCGGACACCGTCCGCGAGGCGGTTCGGTAGCCCCACTTGCTTGCGGTCAGCCTGTAGGGCTGCAACACTGGCAGGCTGGCCAGCTCGTAACGTCCGTCGCTAAGCGAAGAGGTGCGCGCCTCATTGCCTTGTCCGTCGCTGGCGAAGATGCTCACACCGGAAAGACCCTGGCCGGCCTCGGCGTCGAGGACCGTCCCCCAAATGCGCCCTTCATTGGCCACCAGGCGGAGGAGCACGTTGCTCTGCGGCGCCCGCACCACCGTATCGCGCGGCCACGTGTAGCCGGCCAGCTGGGCGCGCAGGCGGTAATCACCACTCGCAATGGGCGTCAGCCTGAAGGAGCCATTGCTCCTGGTGACCGTGGTGTACTGCACCGCCCCGTCGGTCCGTTGCGCCGTCACCATGGCGTTGGCTAATGGGGTCGCACCGTTTGAGACCACCCCTTCCAGCCACGCCTCATGTCGCCGCAGGTGCACATCCTGAGCCAAAGTGCTGCCGCCGCGCAGTTGCAGGCCCACCAGCAGCGTGTCGGCAAAACCTTGCTTTCCCGCCCAGAGCTCGTAGGTTCCTTGTACCAAGAAGGGGCGCCCCTTGTCATCGGCGAATTGGTACTCTCCGGTCTGATCGGAGGTGCAGGAGGCCGCTGTGTGTCCCCCACGTCGCACGGCGAGGGAGACATTTGCCAGCGGCGCGCCATCGCGTGCATCGAGGGTCCGGCCCCGCAACCCGGCAAAGTTGCGCGCCAACTGGAGCTCAAGGCTCTTTTCCTGCCCTTCGCTCAACGTCACGACCAACGCTGCGCCGCGCCAGGCGTAACCTGGTTTGTCGGCGGAAACGGCGAAGGTTCCTGGTCGCGGCAGCGGCAGCAGAAAACTGCCCCCCTGCGATGACAAGACAGCGAACGTGTCGGTGCCCGCAACCGCCAGCACCCGTGCCCCTTCCAGCCGGTCTCCCGCCTCGTCTGTTACCACCCCCACGAGCCGCGTGCCGAGCTTGGCCAATGCGCACTCGATATTCGTGGTGCTCCCGGCTGCAAGAGGGCCGCAAATGCGGGACAAGGGGGCAAACCCAGGCTTTGTAACCGTCACTGTGACCCCGCCTGGCTGCGGGTCAAGCTCAAACTTGAAGCTCCCGTCCACGCGCGTCGTGGTGGCTACACTGCCCGGCTCCACCGTTACCGAGGCCGAAGGCACGGCCTCCCTGGTTGACGCCTCGATCACCACTCCCTGCAGCACGGCGGCCGAGCGCTTCAGGCGGATATCCCTTCCTTCCAATACCTGGGCCTGACCCACCTGCACGGTCACCGTCTCGGAGGAGAAACCCGTCTTGTATGCCGTGAGGGTCCATGTGCCCGGCTCCACGCCCAAAGCATAGTTGCCATTATCGTCACTGACGGTGCTTTTCTGGCTTGGGCCTGTAGCGCCGACCACAGCCCCGGCCACGCCCGATGAATACAGCACCCTCCCTTTGATGACACTGGCATTTGGGGGAAGGACAAAGTTTACTCCTTGCACGCTTTGCCCCGGTCCCACGGTCACGGTGACCGGTTGTGGGTCGAGGTACCCCTCCTTCCGAGCCACCACGGAATGCGCACCGGGCGCGACAGCCAGGGAGTAGCGTCCAGCCGCATCGGAAAGCGTGGTGCGACCGTTGGCGGTGACCGTGGCGCCGGCAAGGGGCAATGTACCGTCAGTACTCACCGAGCCGCTGATGCTCCCGTCATGGGGAGTGAGGAGCAGTTCGATGCCGGAGACCGTCTCGCCGGAACTTAAGCTGAGCACCTGAGATCCCGCTGGGCTGAATCCCTCCTTCCGCGGCTCCAGCGTATACGTGCCGGGGCTCAAACTCAGCGTAAACCGGCCATAGCCGTCCGTCGTGACCGTCTGCACGCTGCCTGCCAGCGGGATTGCCCGCACCTCGGCCTCGGCGAGCGGTGCAAGCCCACTGTTGACTATTCCGGCCACCAAGGCAGCCATGGGAGTGAGCACCAGGGGAGGGGTCAGCTCGTAAGCGACTCCCCCCGATAGGCTCATCCCTCGTGCCGGCGAGGATACAAACCCGGCTTTGCTGGCTTGGATGGTCCAGTAGCCGTCATACAGGGTGAAGGCGAAGCGACCGGTGGCGTCGGTGGTCGCTTGCATCCGGTCAGCACCCAGCGTTGCCACCACGGTTGCCCCGTAGACCGCCACGCCCCCATCGTTCACCACGGTGCCAGAGAGACTGTTTTGGTTGCGCGTGATGCGCAGCGCCGCAGGTAGCTGGGTCGTCTCACCCGCCTTCGTTTCCACTGCAACCTCACTACTGGGCCGAAAACCGGCTTTCGTCGCCTGCACGCGCCAGGACCCGGGGGGCAAAGCCAGGCTAAAGTCTCCCAATTGGTTAGAAGTGGTTTCGCGGACAAGATCTGGGCGCAACGAGTGCGTGGCCCACACCGTGGCTGCAGCCACCGGCTGTCCAGTCTGGTCCTTGACCGAACCTCGCACCGAGGAGGGTTCTGGTCGCAGGTTAAGGTTCACCTCATAGGTCCGGCCGCTCAGCACCGAGAGCGTGTCACGCGTGGGGGCATATCCTTCCCGCCTGGCCTCAAGCACATAGACCCCAGGCGCAAAGGTGATGCCCGTCCTTTTCCCCTCCGTGTCCGTAGCCAGGGGGAGCCCCAGATCCACCCCCTCAATGGCTTCGTAGGACACAGTAACACGAGGAAGGGGAATATCGTCGTCCCGCTGCGGTGTGGCGCGATCGTCCCAGGTGCGCAAGTTCACCGTTGCGCTGGGAGCCTCGTAGCTAAACGCGCGGGCAGAGCTGCTCACCTCCACGCCGTTTGCGCCCACCGCCGCTACCTTCCACAAGTAGTTACCCTTGACCAAAGAACGGCCGGCCGGGAAGTCCAAAGCGGTGTTGGTGGTAGCAATGACCGTTTCCCATATCGGGCGCACCACCTCCACCCCCGCCTCCAGTTCGACCTTGAAAGGATAAAAATGATAGGCGACGGCATTGGGCACCGCCTCCCATCGGAACAGGATATTTGCACCGGCCAACGTGGCCTTATCCGGTGGGGCCAGCAAGGTTGGAGCACGCACGTTGGGCGCCGGCATGTCGACGCGAAAAGAACCAACTCCGGACTGCACCGTGGAGCTCAGCTCTGGTGTGGGACCGTAACAGTTGAGCACCACCCACCAGTACTCACCTCCGGGTGCCAGAGGCGGGGCAACCGAGGTGAACGTGCCGCTGGGGTCTGGCGTGCCGTAAGGGACCGAACACTCAGGCGTGAGCACCGCCCACACCGGGTTCGCCCCTTCGATGGAATATTCGCCAGTCACCGGGTCCTGGACTATCCGGATTCTCTGGTCGGTCATAATCACCAGGTAGTAGGGCACCCCTTCCACTGGCTGCCACTGAAAAGTGGGCGAGACAGTCTTGACCGGACCAAGGGGAGCCACCAAGGTAGGCGCCCGAGGTGCCTCTACCACAAGAGTGAACTCGTCGCTGCTCAATGCCCCGAGCCTGATCCGGCAAAAGTAGAGGCCGAGCCCCATTCCCACATCGCGTGGGACAAAACGAACTCGGTTAGTCGTCCCTTCCTCCGGGAGTGAGCCAGTGTAGACACCCGGTGACCTCCCATATTCGAACACCGCGGAACCCGCGAAAGGTTCGCGCCAGGTCAGCTCAACCTCGCGATCATAGGGGAAAAAACTCCGCGTGGAGGAAGTCAGGGTGGGACGGTTCACCGGCGGCGCCACATAGATGCGCCAGGTGTGCCTGTCCCGCAAGGCGCCATCAGTGACCTCCACCTCTACATTGAACACGCCCCTGGAATCCACTGGCAAGGCCACGTTGCAGGCAGGTCCATTTGCCCCGGCCACTGGCGTGCCATTTGTTTGCCAGGCATACTGGAGCGCGCCCGGCGATTCATCGACAACCTGAACGCGCAGAAGAACCGTTTGCCCAGCGGCGGCCGTCGTATCAAAACGCGGCCAGTACGAAGCGATAACAGGTGGCTCATTGCCGGTGCTCTGTCCTTGCACCGTGATAGTACGTTGGCTTTGGCGTGGGACATCAGCACGGACGTAGTAGACCCGCTTATCCTCGCCGTAGTCCAAGGCCTGGAGCACGGTGCCCCCTTGAACTGTGAACGGGCCAGCGCTACGCCGCACGTGGAGCTTTACCAGCACATCTTCCAGGTCTACGTCGTTATCGTTGCGGATGTAGGCCCCGGCCTTCCATGAACTGCCGTCTTGCGCCGGAAACGTGTTGACCCACAGCCGCCGGAACTTCATTACCGGATAGTCTACGAGCGCGCCGTCTCTCACCTTGACGAGTCGATACTCGCCGTTGTCATTCATCGTAAAAGAAGTGTTCAGCATCCAAGTCCCCCGAGCCCCGATCCTGCGCACGTTGTTGACGTGCGTGTGGCCGTAGATGACGGCGTCGACCAGGTATTGGTCCACAAAGTCAGCGGTGAGCTGGGCGGATTGGTCGTAGTGGGTGAAAAGAATACGGGCCCGCTCCCTGTTGCTCACGGATTGCTCCAGCGTCTCACGCAGCCAAGCCATCTGCGCCGCCGTGAAAGTGGGCGTGGGGATGTCGTACATTTCCATCCCCACAAAGCGCACGGAGCCGTAGAGGAATGTGTAGTCCATCACCGGGCCGAAGTATCGGTGCCAAAGGTCGTGGCCATTGTACCAAAGGTCATGATTGCCGCCAGTGACGAAAACAGGCACCTGGCTCGTGGCCAGCAACGTTTGGGCCGTGCGGAAATGCTCGTCTATCTGCCCATTGTCCACCAGGTCGCCAGTTTGCAGCACAAATGCGGGGTTCAGGAAGCCAAGCTCGTCGATGATCTGAGCCAACTCGGGCACGGTATTCTCATCGTCGTAGAAACCGATCCACGACACCGAAGGGATGTGGCAATCGGGGAGATGGACAAAGGTGAACGTGTCCCGGAAGGCGGGAATGACCCGTACGCAACGACTGACCACATCCGTTACGCCCCCCGCCATGACGCGCAGGTCATAGAGCTCGAATGGCGCCTGCGCCGGTACGCTCGCGACCAACGTCCGCACCCCCTTGGCATACTCGCCAACAGTCAGGCTCAACGGAAATTCGGCGTAGGGCATGGAGAGCCAGGCCTGCCAGCCGCTTGTGCTAGCGGAAGTAACGCATTCGATGGTGAACCGACCTCCGGGCACAGTGATGACCGGTCGCCCCAGGAGCGGGTACCGCACGATGGACACCGGATCCGCACCGAGGAGCGGCTGGTGGGCCAAAAGCGATAACAGGACCAAACAGGAGATACGTGAGATACGGATGGTCAAGGGATCTCGAACCCCACTGAACTTCCACTTTCCTAAACGGCCAAGCACTTGTACGGCGTTCGTTTTGTTTTTGTACCTACGTGCCACGTTCCCGTTTTGCGGACACGGGTTTCACCCCATAGTGTCCCGACCGACCTTGCCCGCCACTGCGCTGGGGGGCCAGGAACCGCCCTGCTGCTGAGTTCCATCCTGTGCAGGGCGAACCGTCGCCGGTGCCATTTGTTCCGGTTTGGCGACATGAGCTGGCGCAAAGACGGTCGTGGCTGCGGGGAAGAACATCCAATAAACCTCTTGCAATTCTCCTCAGATTTGCTAAATTCGTGCTCAAAACGGCACATACGGACACAACACGGAGGTCGAAAGAAGCAATGAGAGGACCCATCATGTGTGTCGCCATCTGTTCCTTGCTGGGCGGGCTCACTTATGGCGTAGGCTTTGCGGGTGTGTTTCCATACGCCTATCGCACCGAGGTGCTTGAGAATGGCCTCACGGTGGTGGTGATTCCTATGGAGAGCCCAGGGCTTGTTTCGTACTACAGCGTGGTTCGCACCGGCAGCCGGGACGAGTGGGAACCAGGGCACACGGGGTTTGCCCACTTTTTCGAGCACATGATGTTTCGCGGCACAAAGAAGTACCCGGGCAACGTGTACGACCGCCTGATGACCGAAATGGGCGCCGACGCCAATGCCTACACCACAGACGACTACACCTGCTACCACATCAACCTCGCCAAGTCGGACCTTGAAAAGGTCGTCGAACTGGAGAGCGACAGATTTCAGAACCTCTGGTATGACGAGGCGGCTTTCAAGACAGAGGCGGGCGCCGTTCATGGCGAGTACCTCAAGAGCCTGGCAAGTCCCTGGATGGTTCTGGAGGAAACCCTCCTGGCCACGGCTTTCACGACGCACACGTACCGCCATACAACCATTGGCTTCCGGGAAGACATCGAAGCCATGCCCACGATGTACGCGTACAGCAAGAGCTTCTTCAGCCGCTACTACCGACCAGACAATGTGGTGCTGCTGATCGCCGGGGACGTGGAGCCAGAGGCAACGATAGCGCTCGTCAAGAAGTACTACGGCCAGTGGCAACGAGGCTACGTGCCGCCGCAGATCACTCCGGAGCCGGAGCAGAAGGAGGAACGTCAGGCACGTGTTGCCTACAGGGGCAAGACCCTGCCGATTCTGACGGTGGCGTACAAAGGAATGGCTTTTTCTCCCAATGACGTGGAAATGGCAGCCTGTTACTTGTTGGGTGATCTTGCCTTCGGCCCCACGAGCGATATCTACAAGAAATTAGTGATCCAGCAACAGAGGGTGGAATTCATCAGTGCCGACTTTTCTGCTAACCGTGACCCCAAACTCCTCACCGTGTACGCCATGGTCAAAGATGCTAACGACATCGAAAACGTGCGCGATGAGATCTTCCACACCATTGCTTCTTTTCAGCAAACCCCGGTGGCGCAGGAAAAGCTGGATGCGCAGCGCAAACATACCACCTACAGTTTCTTGATGAATTTGGACACTCCCGCCAAGGTAGCTGGTTCACTGGCTCGTTTTGCCGCCATGACGGGCGGCATCGATTGCGTGGACCAACTTTTCGCCACCTTCGAGCGCGTCACCCCTGAGGACGTGCAGCGGGTGGCCCAGAACTACCTGCAAAGCACCAAACGCACCGTCGTGATAGTTACGGGAGGTGAATAGGATGAAAGGCATGATCTTTCCCGCATTGGTGGCAGTCACGATGCTCATTTCCTGTAGTTCTACTAAGAAGATTGAGGTGGTCACACTGCCAGTGCCCAGTGACCCCACCATCTCCATTAGGCTCTGGTTCAAGGTGGGCTCGCAGAACGATCCCCCGGGCAAGGAAGGATTAGCTGCGCTCACGGCCCAGATGCTCACCGATGCCTCCACCCGAAAAAATAGCTACGAGCAGATACTGGAGAAGCTCTACCCCATGGCCGCGGGGTACGAAGCGCAGGTGGACAAGGAGATGACCGTGGTCATGGGACGGGTGCACAAGGATAACCTCGAGGACTATACGGCTCTTCTGCTCGAGGCGGTCTTGGAACCCGCCTTCCGAGAGGATGACTTTGCCCGCCTCAAGAGTCAGCAGCTCAACTACTTGGAGCGCACCCTGCGCTACCAGGACGACGAGGAGCTGGGCAAGGAGGCCTTGAGCCAGTTCATTTTCGCTGGCACCCGGTATGCTCACCCCGTTGCGGGCCTCCTTGAATCGCTGAAGAGCATTACTTTGGATGACGTGCGGGCGTTTTATCGCACATTCTACACCAGGGACAATGTGGTCATTGGGGTGGGAGGTTCTTTCGACAAGGCATTTGTTGATCGCCTGCGCAATAAACTCTCACGCCTCCCAGCTGGCATACCTGAGCAGGTCCCGCGTCCGAAGCCGGACCCCATCCGCGGGCTTGAGGTGCTGCTGATCGAGAAGGACACCGAGTCTACCGCCATCAGTTTTGGCTTCCCCCTGCAAATAGTACGTGGCGATGCGGATTTTCATGCCTTGTGGCTGGCAAACTCCTGGCTGGGTGAGCATCGCAATTCCAGCAGCCACCTGTATCAAGTGATCCGCGAGGCACGAGGCATGAACTATGGTGACTACTCCTATATCGAGGCATTCCCACAGGGGAGTCGCCGGCAGTTTCCGCCCAGCAATGTAGCCCGTCGACAGCAGATTTTTCAGGTCTGGATCCGGCCGGTCCGCAACGAAGCACGGCACTTCGCCCTTCGCGCCGCAGTGCGGGAGTTGCAGAAACTGGTGGAAAACGGCCTGACCGAGGAGCAGTTTCAGCTCACCTCCCAATTCCTGGAAAAATACTATCTCCACTTTGCACCCACAACCATGGAGCGGCTTGGCTACGCCCTGGACGACGTGTTCTATGGACTCGACGAGAACTTCCTCCAGGAATTCCCCAAGCACATTGGCCAGCTGACACTGAGTCAGGTGAACGAGGCCGTGCGGAGACACCTGCAGTATCATAATCTCAAGATAGTCATGGTAACCAAAGACGCTGAGACCCTCAGGAGCGCGCTCATAAGCAATTCGCCCAGCCCCATGAAGTACGTCACGCCCAAGCCAAAGGCCGTTCTGGACGAGGACAAGGAGATAGCCACCTACTTCTTGCCCGTGCGCCCTGAGGACGTGCAGATTGTCAAAGTCGAGGATATGTTTGTGCGATAAGACAAAAGCGCGCACAATGGGGGCCGTTCCCACCACATCTGCTCTGGCATTTACTATCGGCGGCAGGAGTGAAAAGGACACGTTGAAAAGAACCAGGTGTCAACAATTGCTGTGCCTAACAACCATTCGGAGGAGAAAGTTATGCATCGAACACACGCCACAAAGGTCACAGCGGTACTCATTCTTGCCGCTGCGGTCACCGGTTCTGCCCAGACCAATTTTCAAGGTTCGGGGAACCTCCTGTTGGGGTTCCCCCAGGGAAAGTTCAAAGAAAACGCTGCGAGCATAGGGGGAGCAGCAGGTTTTGATTTTGCGTATTCACCGGCAACAAGCCCCTTTGGCGTGGGCGCGGCCATCGGCTTCATCATCTACGGTTCGGAGACCAGGAGAGAAATCGTCAAGACCAGCGTGGCCGATTTTCCCGTGGATGTCAGCACGACCAACGCCATCATTCAGGCCCACCTCATAGCGCGCGTCCAACACAAAGGTGGCCCAGTCAGACCCTACTTAGAGGCGGCATTTGGCTTGAATCACCTCACTACCGACACCAGCATCCGGGAAGTGGACGGCTGGCACAGTGGTGATGATAATGATGAGATAAGCACCAACAACATGAGCGACACCGCACTCAGCTACGGGGGCGGCGCCGGAATCATGGTGAAGGTCTACGAGGGGAGGAAGGAGAGCAAGAAGGGCAAACAGGGGATCTACAACCTGCTTGTAGATTCGAGGATACGGTACATGGTGGGAGGCCAGGCGCGATACTTAAAGAAGGGCTCCATTCGCAGGGTGGACGACACTCTGGTCTACGACACAAAAGAGTCCACTACCGATTTGCTCACCGTGCAATTGGGCGTAACGGTGGAGTTCTGAGCTACTAGCATCAGGCCGAAAATAACGGCCGTTTCCCGCACATACTCTTGTCCGCCAGCTAATAACAGAGGCCCGCTTCCACGAAGCGGGCCTCTTCTCGTAAGGGCTGGCTTTAGCTCTATCCAGTGTCTTGTCGGGGCGCCGAGATTTGAACTCGGGACCTCCTGCTCCCAAAGCAGGCGCGCTAGCCGAACTGCGCCACGCCCCGCACTGCTATGCCCTGCCGATGAAACCCCTCGAATTAGACCAACTGAACCGGTCCTTAGTCCGAGTTCTCCTCTGCCCCCCACGTGGCCAGCAAAGCCTTGGCCTTCTGCAAAGCCTTCCCCCTGTGGCTGATAGCGTTCTTCTGTGCCGGCGTCATCTCGGCGAAAGTCTTGCCGAGATCAGGGACCAAGAACACCGGGTCGTACCCGAAACCTCCGTCCCCCCTGGGCTCGGTGGTAATGCGCCCCTCGCATACACCTTCCACCGTCCTCACGCGTTCGCCCTCGGCAATGGCAATGACGCACCGGAACCGCGCCAGCCGATCCTCCTCCGGAACACCCTCAAGCGCACGAAGCAGCTTCAATACATTGTCCGCGTAGCTAGCATCGGGCCCCGCGTAGCGGCTGGAGTAGACACCCGGTGCTCCCCCCAAGCAGTCGACCTCCAGAGCCGTGTCATCAGCCAGAGCCGGAAGGCCCGTAAACTGCGCCACTGTCAAAGCCTTTTTCGTTGCGTTCGCCTCAATGGTAGCACCGTCCTCAACCACTTCGGGCGCATCCCGGAACTGGTCCAACGAAAGAATCTCCCATCCGTTGTCGGCCAGCAGTTGGCACATTTCACGTATCTTGTCTCTGTTACGAGTCGCCAGCACTAGCCTCCTAGGCTGCGAACCCGCCACTGTTTGACTCAGCACGCGGCTCTACCCGAGGATCTCTTTCTGGGTGCACTTGCAAAGTCCTACCACCCGCTGAGAAAAGCGCCAGGCCCCGCTCCGGCCTCGCTGTTCGCTGAACACCACCATATGAGGCACCACGAGGTCGCCACACTTCGGGCAGCGCTTCCCGAACTCCATTTTCGCCTTTGCGACCTTAGTAGCAAAACTCCTGTCTTTAGCCATGAAAGACCTCCTGGACGTCGAATCGTTGCATATTGCGAGAGTCACCGGTGGCCCGTCCTGGGAGCAGAGCATGCCCCGCTTAACGGGCGGTGGCGAATATATAAAACTGAGGGCAAAGAAACAACAGAAAAGAAGCGGGCACGGAGATAACTCAGGGGTCGCGTCAGCGCTTAGTGTCGAGGTACAGAACGGCGCAGAGCGCGGATTTCTCTTTCCAGCTCCACCAATCTCCGCTGTAAGAGACGCACGGTTTCTTCCAGGCGCCGCTCCTCAGGGGAGGTTCGGGCCAGATCGGTTGGGAATGCGTCGAGGGGTCGAGAGAACGGCTCAGCGCCCAGGATCGAGGGTGGCCGGTGCATTGCGGGTCGCTGCCCTACGGTCACGCGCAAGGGGAGTAGGCGCCCATTGCGTTCCACTTCGATCATCACGGTCGAGCCTGGTGGCGTGGCGCGCACGGTCCGGGCGGCAAATTCGCTGCTGGGAAGCTCCTGACCTTCAAAGCGCACCAGCACATCCCCAGCCAAGAGCCCAGCCTGATGGGCGGGACCGCCTGGCTCCACCGAAGCGACCGTGGGCCGGTCCGCCGAGTCCTTCGAAATAACTGTAATTCCCAGCCAGCCGTCTCCCACCCCATCAAGCTCGATGATGCGCCGCACCACATTCTTCACTTCCTCGATGGGGTAGGCAAGAAGATAGGCCGGCACTTCCCCCGCTGCCAAGAGAGCCTTGCCAGAGGCGCGTACGTCCACTGCCGCAGCCACAATCCCCACCACCTCGCCTCTGGTGTTGAAGACCGGGCTGCCTGCACTCCCGGCGGCCACCGAGCCAGACACGCGCATCAAGCCGTCCTGTCGTAACCCATCCACCAGCCCAAACGAGATACTGGGCGCCATGCCAAAGGGGTTGCCAATCACGGTCACCCACGAGCCCGCCTGGAGGTTCTGAGTAGAACCAAGGCGTGCGGCTTTGGCCCATCGTGGCGGGATACGCACCACAGCAAGGCCACTGCTATGATCAACCCCTACGCACTCAGCTGCCACAGCCCGGCCATCACACAGCCGCACCATAATCTCCTCGGCCTCTGCCACCACACTACTGCGAGTCACCACATGGCCTGAGTCGTCCACCACCAACCCCGACCCAACGTTGTGAAACGTGACCGTCCGCCGCTCCTTCTTCTGTCCCCAGAGGCCGAGGAATCCCCCTTCTCGACTATTCTCGTAGCGGGCGACTACCTTTCCGGACACCGAAACCACTGACGGCTTGGCTTCGCTCACCAACGCTGCAAGGTCCCGCTCCAGCTCCGACAGCACCTGCGAGGAGCTCTGCCCCGACAGCCACAGCGGCAAGGTAGCGGTGAGCACAGCAACACATGTCGACGTGAACCACTTCATGGCGTGACAGTACGAACCAAGAATCCGTACAGTCCATTCAGAAGGAAACCACGCGGGGTCTAACGGCAGGTGGTGTAACGAGAAGCCTCCTCTCAACGCTGTCAGAAGGAAGCGCGCTCGAACCCGTAGCTAAAGGTATCCCTTTGCCCAGCACTGCCACGTCAATGGGTACCGACTCCAGCACGTAGTTGACTACAACCGCGCTGTCCTCTGCCTCGCGATGAGCGAGTTCTTCTGCGGGTGCCACTTGCCCCTCGTGTGCAGCCAACTGTTGACCGTGTCTGAGCAGGAAAAGGGCACCCAGTGCGGCCAGAGCCAGCACCACAAGCGTAAGGGCATAGGCTGGCACTCTCCAACTGGCAAAGGGAATGGCCGCCCATACCTTTCGCCAGCGAGCATTCTCTTGAGCGCGCAACCTGGCACGCAGCAGGGTGTCAAAGCCGGGGGAGGTTGCGACCCTGGGGAGATTGCGGAGTTGCACACGCAAGAGCCTTAGCTTGTGTACCTGCGCCGAGCAATGCTCGCACTCCCGCAAGTGCTGGAGCAAACGCTGGCGCTGTGGCCCCACCAACTCCCCATCCACAAAGTCCATGATCAGGTCAACAAAGTCGTCACAAGTGCCCATAGCCCTCTACCGGACAATCCCTCCTCCTCGTTGCGTCTTCCCGTTGCGCCCCTCAAGCTCAATTGGCGGCTATCTCCTCCAGACGCTTCTGCAAGCGCAGGCGGGCGCGGTTGATGCGCGACTTCACTGTGCCCACCGGCGCCTTGATGATCTCGCTGATCTCCTCGTAAGACAAGTCCTGTATGTCGCGAAGAATGATAACTTCACGGAATTTGGGCGGAAGGTTGTCGATCTCCCGCTGAATGATCGCCCCCTTCATGGTACTGTCCACTTCGTGCTCGGGATCAAAGGCACTGTCCTCGATCTCGTACTCTTTGTCTTCACAGCCCATCTGGGAGAGGGCCAGCAAACGCCGCCCTTTTCGTTTGCGGAGCTCCGTCTTAGCCAGGTTCCCTGCGATGGTGTAGATCCATGTGGAGAACCGGGCAATGCGGCGGTAAGAGTGCTTGTTTCGGTAAAGGCGCACGAAAGTGTCTTGGACAATATCTTCTGCCTCTTCACGATTACCCACGAACCGATAGACAAAATTCATGAGCTGGTTCTTGTACCGGCGTACCAACACGTCGAAAGCGTAGAGGTCGCCGCTCTGAAACTTGGCGATCAGCTCCTCGTCCGTGGGATGGAAGTCTGACTTGCTCTTTTTCGCCATGGTCACATGCACGCTCATTTAACCGCGAGGCACCTGGTAAGGTTCCGTAGAAATTGCATTGCCCCAACTTCCAGCTTGCCTCTCCGTCGCCATAGCAGCACAGGGCTACCGTATCCCGATCAGGCGCAGCAGCAATATTTCTAACACCAATCGGCCGTGATCCCTGTGGCTTCCACTTTTCAGGGCTGCATCTGCCGCCAACAAGGCCTCGAAAGCGCTGCGGAGCTCTGCTTGCGCAAACCGACGGCTCTGCTCCATGTATTTTTCCACAAAGAACTCCCGCACCTCGAGCTTCTCCGCGATTTCGGCTCTTGGCACGCGCCCCTCCAGGCCACGTGCCACCGTGAGACGGCGAAAATGGCTGGCAAGAGTGGCAACAAGCGCTGTCGCCGAGGCGCCGCCATCCAGCAGCTGACGCAAAATAAGGTGAGCCGAGCGCAAGTCCCTCCGCCCCACACTGTCGCACAGCTCCCAGACGGTAAAGCCCCTGGTTACACCGATAGTATTGGCAACATCCTCATCGGTAATGGAGGTGCGGGGATGAATGTTGAGCAGAACTTTGGTCAGCTCGCTGACTAGCGCGCGTAAGGAGTTGCCTGTGGATTCGTGGAGCAAGCGCAGGGCTTCTTCGCTGATCGTGACCCCCTGTTCAGCCAGGTATGACCTCACCCACTCCTGCGCCCTTTTCTCGCGCAGTTGGGGTAGGTCCACGAGTGTGACCGCCTCCCGCAACGCCCTCGCTCCCCTCAACCGGACATCAAGCGATTCGCCTATCATGATGAGGCATGTGTTTGGACTCGGCCGCCGGGCGTAGGAAGCCAACATCTCCAAGGCGGCCGAGCCGAGGTGCTCTACCTCCTTGACCAGCACCACGCGGCAAGACGCACCCATTGGATATGCGGAAGCGGCATTCACTATGGCAGCAGGGTCCGCATCACCGGCGTAGAACACATCCAGATTGAGCTCCTCGTCGCCTGGCTGCAGCGCTTTCGCGAGGAGCCTGTGCACAAGGTCCTCGGCAAGAAAGTCCTCCGGGCCTAGCAAGAGGTAGTTTGCCGTTACTTTTCCCTGCTCAATGGCCGCCCGTGCCTCAGCATAATCCACTGCTAGCGGACTCCTTTGTCACTGTTTGCAGACCTGCTGTTGCGAGTCGTCTATGGCCTGCTTCTCCTGGCGGGCCACACGCACCAGAAGGAACGCAAAAGTGCCCCAGACGCCGCCCACGATGATTATCATCATGACGATGGCTGCGGTACTCATGACGAGCTCCGTGCGCCCTTAGAACACCGCGCGAGAAACCTATTAGCCATAAGGAGTACTGTCACCCCGGCGCCCCACTGGATCACGCAGGTGCCCAGGCTGAAGGGGCGCAAAGGGTTCCACCATGAATGAGGCTCAAATACGACGATCGCTTGGTAGAACCACCACCCCACCAGGAGCACAAACTCGGCAGGGATAATGAACCGCACCGTCAGTTCCCACCACCGCCCGACCTTCGTGGCTGCTCCAGGAACATTCAGCAGTTCCTCACGGAAACGCTTCACACCGAAGTGGTGCACGGCGATGGCAAAGAAAAGGCCGCACAGCAGCAATCCCAAACCCCAGACCCAGTCCTGATTCTCCAAGAACGATAGGCGCAAAGCGGAAGGGAGCCCTGCCAGGAAACCAAAGGTCGCAGAGAGCATGACGGCGTGGTTCCTCCGCATGCCTGCATCCACCAAGTTACAGGTGGCCAGTTCCAGCATGCTGATCAAGGAGGTGATGGCAGCCACGCTCAGGGCAAGAAAAAACAAGGCAGTCAGCAGGCCTCCTCCTGGGCAAGCCGCGAAGAGGCGAGGAATCCAGAGGAAGGCCATGCCGGTACTCGCTGGCCCGGGTTCAGTCAGCACTTGCCCCGGAACAAGTCCCAGGGCCGGTGCCAGGGCAAAGACCGCGGGGAAAAGCCCCATACCCACCAAAAGAGAAGCACTGTTGTCGCCAAATCCGACTACAAGCGAGTTGAGCGGCACATCTTCCCTGCTGCGCGAATAGACGGCGTAGGTCAGGAACAGCCCCCAGCCTGCTCCGGTGCTCCATGCTGACTGAGTGAGGCCTTCAAGCCATACGCGGTAGTGCGCCAGGCTGTTCCAGTTCGGCCTAAACAAGAACTCCAGACCGGCGGTCGCACCGGGGAGCGTCAAGGAGCGCAGGGCCCCAATCGCCAGGATCACAAACAAGGCCGGTATGAGCACCTTGCTCACCCGTTCAATGCCGCCAGCTACTCCGCCAAAGAGGATTGTCGCAGCGATAACCATGGCGAGCAGGTGAAAGAAGACCGGTTGCGTCTGGCTGCCGACAAAACTTTGCCAGAAGAGCTCCGGGTCCACACGACCGACCGTCCCGGTAACGGCTGCGGCCAGGTATCTTAGGCACCAACCTGTCACCACCGAGTAGTAGCACATGATGGCAATCGTGCACAGGGCGACGAAGCCACCCATCCATGCGAAGCGGCGCCCCATGATGGTGCCGAAGGAACCCACCGTGCCGCGGCGGGTAGCACGCCCCATCGCCGACTCTGCCATCAACAGCGGTATGGACCACAACACGAGGGCGACCATCCAGGGTATGAGGAAGGCCCCGCCACCGTTCTTTGCCGCGATGCGCGGAAAACGCCAGATGTTCCCCGTACCGATCGCCATGCCCAGTGCTGCTGCCAACAGGCCCCACCGCGAGGAAAACCGTTCCGCCCTTGCCATAGCGACCTCGGTCTGCTTACTCAGGCACCCACTCCACCGCTCGCAGGACGGCCAGCCTGCTTCCACCGACGCACAGCCTCGACAAATGCCACAAAAAGCGCCCTCTGCCTGTCATCGTCACTCATTCGCTCCGGATGCCATTGCACGGCCACCGTGAAAGTGTCGCCGGGTACCTCGATGGCTTCTACCACCCCGTCCGGCGCAGTGGCCACCACCCGTACCTGCGGGGCCACCTTCTTGATCGCCTGGTGGTGAAAGGAGTTTACCTTCAGGTGCTCGCTTCCCAACAGGTGGGCAAGTTGCGAATCGCTGACAAGGTCCACCGGATGACTCGCCCCACCTGGCGCCTGGTGAACAAGGGCCCCCGGGAGCATGGTGGGGATATCCTGGTACAAGCTGCCGCCAAGGGCCACATTGATGGACTCGCACCCACGACAGATGCCAAAGATGGGCATTCCCGCACGTCGGGCTTCCGCAATCAGCGCGCACTCAAAGATCGTGCGCAGACGATCAGTCTTCCACGCGGGGTTGAGTTGTTCCTCCCCATAAGCCAGCGGGTCGATGTCATCCCCGCCTGTAAGGAGTAAACCGTCGATTGTCGCCACGCTGGCCGCGATCAACTCTGGCTGGGTCACTGTGGGCAGCAGCACCGGTACGGCCCCCGCCTCCTGGATAGGTCGTACGTAATCGCAGTTCACATAGAAAAGGTCGTAGCCGCGCGAGAAAGAACGTGTTTCATCTGCGCCGCTATAGTCACATGTTAAACCGATGACCGGCGGTCTGCTTCCTCCCTTCCTGCCTTGCTCCAGCACTGTCTCCTCCCTGCGATTCATCTGCCTTCGGTTGCGCACGCACAAGGCTCCGCTGTATCCTTCATTGCCTGTTTTGCCGCCGCATTATGGGATAGAACAAAAGCCTTGGCAGGAAACAGACCACGGTAATGCCCAAAATGAGGTTGATCCCGGTGGACGTGGCAGGGGGTACTTTCAGCCACCAGAAAGCCGCTGCCAAAACACTTACTCCCACAACCAGCCAAGCCCACAAGAGCGTGCCCATGTGCCTTCTGGCCCACTGTGCAATCACCCTGGGCACATTGAAGAATAGGTCAAAGACAAGATGCTCCAAAAGGGCCCCCCTTTCGCCGAAGACCGGTACGATCCGCACCGTGTTCGTGGCCCAGCGACTGGCCATGAATCGCGCCAGCGCCGGGTAAGTGGTCACCATCTGAAATGGAAAGGCTAAGTAGCCTATGTACTTGACGAACGAGACCGGCGCCGCCACCATGTAGTTGCGGAAATCGCGCTCCTTCACCATGAGGTACACAACGTACGCTCCGCGACAGAGGGAGCCAGGTGAAATAGGAATGACCTGAAAGAAGCCGACCGCGAGGGTGAAGCGAGCCGCGGCGCTGGCCCACGATACCCCGGAGAGCAGGGCGGAGACGGCAAGGACTGCACCTACAATCACCGACACCACCTGGGTGACCGGCAGCGTTGCCATGTGTACGCCCAACGACTTCAGGTACTTGACAATGAACGGGTCGCGCACGTGCGCCAAGATTGTGCGCCGCTCATTGTCGTCAAGCATCCCATCCCGATACCCTTCCTCCACGAGATCAGTAAACCACTTTTCCCGGAAGGCATCGTCCTTGAAAAACGCACGGAGGAAGGAAACCGCATGGCGAATGCGTGCGAGCACATACCCAGGCTCGGCCAGCACTCGATGGAGCCTGGGGGGAAGCCATCCGAGCGTTAGGCGGTTGACCCAGAACAACCATGGATGGCGCAAGAGCGCACGCGTACGTTGCTCGCCGCAGCGCCCGCTCCGGTGCCATTCCACAAGGCGGGCTGCCACACCAGCGCGCAGGGCTCGTCGTAGGTAGTCCCTGCTCTGCAGCATGGAGCAAAGGTGACGACGGTAGGTGCTGTTGCACCACAGCCTGCGGACAAATCGGCCCAGCACAGGAACTGCCCCCAAGACGTAGAACAACGCAAAGCTCCAAGCCGACGTGCGCATTCGGTGCGCACATGCCGCATCCACAATACCGTTGACCAGGTATCCTTGCACCAGTCCGTCGCGAATGGACGCGCGCAGCTGTCGATCCACAAGTAGCCGAAAGCCGTGGTGGGTGATGTCCGGCATGGAGCGTCGGTATTGTCGGTCATAGGCCTCAAATGCCCGCACCATCGGCAGGAGATCGCCGTCCATGGCCGCGATGTGTGTCTGGAGTTTGCGGTAATCGCAGCGGTCAAATTGGACCAGGGAACCTCGGGCCAGGCCTTGGAGGATAAGGGTGATGTCGCGCGGGTTCATGGGCAGAAACGGTAACACAGCCAGGCCCGCGCGAAAGTCAACCGCGCACAGGCCGGCTTCCGGCTCGTGGTTTGCAGAGAGGCGCTTCAGCACGTTGGGCTGGCTCTTCATGGTCCACCACTCGTACTGGCGGGCAAGCTCGTAGCCGCCCATACGATGGAGCAACCCCACAAACCGAGCCATGAACTGTCGCTTCGCCACGTACTCCGGGCTGCCCGTATCCTGCGGGCGCAGTGTCCTCCACCGATGGCGAAGACGGAGGCGCGTGTCGGGTTCCAGTCGCCACACCCTCCCCTCTACCCATTCCAACACTTCCCCATGCGCCCCCAAACCAGGGTCGTAGAACGAGGCATAAACATCCACCACGTGGCCCTCGTCCCCAAATTCCCTGGCAGCAGCGTGGCGCACCAGCTTTTGCCACAACAGCCCCGCCCGGCAGGCGGCATGGTTTACCTGCGCGCTGAACGGTGCCTGAAAGCCCAGCCAATAGACGACATTGCGGAAAAAGCGCGAAAAGCGCGTGGGCGGCACCAGTATCTTCAACGCATACACATTGCCGGGCGCCAGGCCGGGTACCGGCCCTTCTCCGCAGGAAAGGGTCTCAAGCAGCGCCCGATACACCTGCCCGGCGAATCCACCACCGACAAACCGGAGGATCCGAAAGCGCGC
>JAPDPR010000054.1 GCA_034506335.1 candidate division KSB1 bacterium | reverse complement strand
CCATCGACACGCCGGCCAACCGCGCCGCCATGCCCGATGCGGACTATTCGCAGTGGGTGAGCCCCCAGTCGATAGCCGAAGTGATCCTCTTCCTGACTTCAGATGCCGCCCGCGATATCCATGGCGCTATCGTACCGGTGTTCGGATAGTGGGGGATAGCGCACCAATTCTCTTCACCCCCCTGGTCTTCTCCCCCCGTTCACGCGCAAGACCGGTTGTCCATAAATCGCCCAACCCCGGTGCCCCGATCCGGGGCCCTGGGTAATTCCGGTGGGGCATGAAGTACGAGCCCATGGATACCGTCCCAAGGCGCCACGACATCGGGCCCGGCAGGAAGCCGTCGTTCGCCAGGCCACTAAACGCCCGGAGCTGGAAAGCGCCGGCCGGAGTTTGGGGAGACACGGCAAAGGCTTCCAAGGCTGGGTCACCAGGTGACCCTATGCACTGTCTGGCCCCGGCAGAGTTTTATTGGACTCACGCCACCAGCAAGATAGGAGCTCATCCACCAGCCCCTGCCCGAGGTGGGGAATGCCTTACCTTTCTCCACGTCAGGGATTTGGATGATATTTGGCCCAAAACAAGAGGCTCGTCACCCGAATTTGCGCACGAAAGTGGGCGTTTGGAGACCACCCAGCCACTGCCACAGCACTGTGGAAAACACCGTTGGCGAGGGGTGGCTCCGTCTCCTCACGCTTATCGCCTTGGCACTGGCGTTCCTGGCTTCCGCGGCCCCATTGTCAATGGGTTACCTCAAAGTATGCAAGAACTCCCTGGCGACGCGTGGACAACAGAGAGGCAGACTGCGGCATGGGTCCGAGTCCAGAATTGCGAGCCGACCCGAGCCAACCGTCCACGAAGCCTCCGGCATCCTCTTTGGTCAGTCGCCGCCACCGTTGACGGAAGTGCCCCTTGAGCAGATAGGCGGCGAAGACTCCCAGCTTCAATCCCTCCAGGTACTCCAGCCGTTGCCCATCCTGGGGTCTCAGATTCGAGGGGTTCTTCAGCCACAGGTAGCAGCTGCTCGTCAGCAGTTCTGGGTTGGTGCCTCGCAGTCGATGGGCCTCTTGGAGCCTGACCTGATCCATGGCCGCCAGAACCATTGCGACCCAGATCTACATGGGGGAGATGTGGCGCCACGTGCCGCTGATCTCGTCGACGCCCATCACCCCGGGACCGGTTTTTTCCACATGCCAACCCAGGTGCAACTCTCCGCGTCACTGTCCCATACACTGCCTCCAAGGAAACGCGAAAGAACCCTGCCACCGTCCGCATGCGCAGCATCCTCGAGCAGTTGGCTGAGGCCGCCATCGACGGCTGACCAAGGGAGCTCTCCCATTAGTCAAGGATGTCCGCTACACCTTCACCCTGCAACGGGGACACGGCACCTGTACACGTTGCTAATAGATGCGGACCGGCCCCCCAAAAGGGTCGATGCATCCAGGTCCGTTCATGGACTCGGTCCCGCGCCGGCACACAGCGCCCGCACGAGGAGCATCCCCTGCGCCGGCTAGCAATCACCATCGAGGGGATAAGCAGGCCCACCCGACCCCGTTTGACGCTCCCCATGTGATAGTCCTTGATTCCTCAAGTCGATTTTGTTATATTATGCCGCAACAGGCAAGAGAGACCTCTTCGTAACTTGGGTCCAATCCCCCCGATCCAAGAGTTACCAATATCTCTCTAATGCCTTTCAACTACTTATCTCAATCACCCTCTGCACAAATTCTCACCAGGAGCCGGTACTTGGAAAGTGCTATGTGTTCGAGCCGTTACCATATTCCCATACGTCCCGTTCCTCCGCTCCCAGGCGGTTACCCAGCAACCTTCGCCCTCCTCGAGGGTGATGCGTATGTCAAATATGGACATACGGTCTTTGCGGGGCGATCACAGCGCGGCGATGAATATTGGACGGCCGAGATCATCACCCAGACCTGGTATCAGGCCGAGACAGGGCGCATTCCCATCTCCGGAGGGGGCTACGGGGGGAAGTTTGCCGGCGAGGGATTCGAAGGTCTTTGGCTGGACATGAGCGAGATCGTCCGCCCGACTCGCGATGGAATCCACGGGCGCGAATACATCTCGACACAGGTGGACATCGGAGCTCGTCTCGATCGCCTGGTCTTCGACACGCAAGGGCACCTGGTCTCGGACCTCCCGACCTGGCTCAGCATCCCGATCCCGATCCTGTTCGATCCGCTTCCCCTTCCCCTGCCCGGACGCAGCGCGCTGCGCGCCTTGGCGGAAGCAGCACAGAGGCTGGGTACACTGGCATTGCTTGCCCCTTCCGATTACGCTGACGATGTGAGCCATTGCACTTCGCATTTGGGCGCGCTAGGAACGATGAACGAACTCGCACATCTGCCCTGGTCGCCGCGCTATGTGGAGGTCGAGGGCACCGCGGAGACCGCAAGCTTGGAAGACCTACGCAACCTATACCCCCAAGCCATTGTTGCCCTTCGCCTGCCACTTGATTCGCGGCTGGTAGAAGATGTCGTTCGCTATGCCCGCTCAGGCGTGGCCGTGCTTCACCTGATCGCCGACGAGATCGGGCGCGACCAGGCAGGTCGCCCTCTCCCCGAGGCGCTCCAGGATGTGCATTGCGCCTTGGTGGCGGCCGGACTGCGCGATCGGGTCACCCTGATCGTCTCGGGCGGGATTGGGGCGGCTGAGCATGTGGTCAAGGCGATTGCGTGCGGCGCCGACGCGGTGGCAGTGGACTTCGCCCTGCTGATTGCGTGGGGCTGCGCACTGTGGGCAGATAAGGGCAAGTGCCCGGTTGAGAGCGGAGAGTTTGAGGCAGAATGGGGAGCGCAGCGCATCATCAACTTGATAAACGCTTGGCGTGATCAAATGCTGGAGGCCTTGGGGGCAATGGGCATGCGCGAGATCCGCCGTCTGCGCGGTGAGATTGGGCGGACGATCTGGTACAAGAGAGAGGATACGGCTTTTCGTGAAACGCTCGGGGGGAGCAAGCCCCTCTCGGCGCTGCCGCGGCTGAAAGTCCAGGCAGGGAACGAGGGCGATTTCCGCTGGCCACAGACCCTGCTACTGGCCTCGCAACAGCAGGCCCGTACCGGTCAGCCGCCCCTCGGTCTGGACTGTGATTACCGTTTCGGTGCATCTGATGGCGGGTTCGACCGCCTGGCCTTCCCCTTCGAGTTCGACATGGACCCGGCTCACCCTCCAATCGCCGATCCAGCCGAGTTCGATCTTTCGCTGCCGCTCAACCTCCGCGCCGATGGACGACCGGAACTCGTCCTGCCGCTGCCATGGTACGGCGGGGGAATGTCCTACGGCTCGATCGGATTGCCGATCATGCTGGCCCGAGCGCGGGCTGCACAGGCTCTGGGGACCTTTACCTCAACGGGCGAGGGCGGCTATCCGGAAGAGCTCGTCCCTTATGCCGATCACATCATCACCCAGGTGGCAACCGGCCTGTTCGGCGTGCGCGAGGAGACCATCCAACGCGCCCGCCTGGTGGAAATCAAATACGCCCAAGGCGCCAAACCGGGGCTGGGTGGTCACTTGCTCGGAAACAAGAATACCGATTCGGTAGCTCGCCTGCGCGAGGCCGTGCAGGGCACCTCGCTTTTCTCGCCTTTTCCGTTTCACAGCGTGTACTCCGTAGAAGACCACAGGAAGCACGTGGATTGGCTGAAGCAGGTCAACCCGCGCGCCCTGGTCAGTGTGAAGGTCTCGACGCCGACCGACGTGGATATGGTGGCCGTGGGCGCCTACTATGCCGGTGCGCATATCGTCCACTTGGACGGGGCTTATGGCGGTACCGGCGCAGCGCCGGAAATCGCCAAAAAGAACATCGCCATGCCTATCGAATACGCCATTCCCAAAGTGCACCGTTTCCTGCTCGGTGAAGGGATTCGCGATGAAATAGTGGTGATGGCCTCCGGCGGCCTGCGCTCAGCTTGGGACGTGGCCAAGGCCATTGCGCTGGGCGCGGATGGTGCGGTCTTGGGCTCCGCCGAGTTGGTAGCCATCGGCTGCATCCGCGTTGGCCAATGCGAGAAAGGGCAAGGCTGCCCCTTTGGGATCACCACCACCGATCCGGAACGTGCAAACATGGTCAACAGTGATGAGGCCACACAGCGCATCATCAACTTGTATACTTCCTGGCTGTGGCAACTCGCCGGGATTCTGAAAACCTTAGGCATGAAGTCGGTGCGCGAATTGCGCGGCCGGAGTGACCTACTGGTGTATCTGGAATGATGAGCCTTGCTCTGCCCTCTCTAAGAAAAGGTGGATGGGAAACCCAAGCGAGGTAAGTGGTGGACACAAAATACGCTGAACGAATCCTGGCATCCCGTCGTGACCTGATGGCGCTGACGCCCCCATCTGGACGCTCCGAGGAGGCCGCCGAGGGCGGGTGCGGGGTACTGGGACTGATCGCCACCGCCCCCATTGCCGGGCGTCATGTGCTGACCGCCTCGCTGCAAATGCACAATCGCGGCAACGGCAAGGGCGGAGGCATCGCCACGGTGGGGCTAGACCCGGCTCAGGTCAGGGTGGATGCGGAGACGCTACGCACCCATTATCTCCTGCAGATCGCCCTGCTCGATCCTTCCGCGCGCGAGGAAGTGGAGCGAGATTTCATCCTGCCCCACTTCGATATTGCCCAAGCGTATGAGCTTCCGCATGTAGAGGACTTCCGCCAGGTGCAAGGGCTGGAGGTGCGGCCTCCGGACGTCTGGCGCTATTTTGTGCGCGTGCGGCCCGAGGTCCTGGCACGTTTCGCCAAGGAGAAAGGCCTGGAGGGGCTCGCGCAGCGCATGGTCGAAGATGAGTTCGTCTATCAAAACTCCTATCGCTTAAACGTCCAGTTCTATGCCAGCTTGGGTGAAAAGCGCGCCTTCGTGCTCAGTCATGGGCGAAATCTCTCGGTGTTGAAGATCGTGGGCTATGCCGAACAGGTTGTGAAATATTATCGCCTGGAGGATCAAACGGCTCACGTGTGGATCGCGCATCAGCGCTACCCGACCAAGGGACGCGTCTGGCATCCGGGTGGGGCACACCCCTTCGTCGGACTGAACGAGGCGCTGGTACATAATGGCGACTTTGCTAACTACCATGCCGTGACCGAGTACCTGCGCCAACGCAACATTGGACAACTGTTCCTGACGGACACCGAGGTCAGTGTGCAGTTGTTTGACCTATGGGATCGCGTCTATGGCTACCCGTTGGAGGTCACGCTGGAGGCCATGGCACCGACCACCGAGTATGACTTTCTGATGCTGCCGCCGAAAAAGCGCGAACTCTATCGGGCAGTGCAGCGCACGCATCTGCACGGTTCGCCGGATGGCCCCTGGTTCTTCATTGTGGCCCGCTCGAAAGAAGACACCTTTGAATTGCTGGGCATCACGGATACTTCGATGCTACGACCACAAGTGTTCGCGCTGTATGAAAACATTCCTCGTTCCCAACATGCTCGTGCACAGCAGAAGGGCGTGCAAGTCGGGCTGATCGCCAGCGAACGACAGGCGATCAATGCCTGTCTGCGCTCATTGGCCGAGGAGGATGAGCGCTTCAAGCCATTGGCCGATAAATACTGGGTAGCGCGCGGTGGCTCACACACGGATGGCGGCGCGTTTCGATTTGTTCTCACCCCTGTCCCTTCTCTTGACGGGCAAAGGTGGTCTCTTCGCTGCACCAACAAATTTGGGCAGCCGGTGAGACTGCCCTGCGGGGGTCACCACGCGCCGGCGCGACTAGAACCCGAACGTGCCGGGCGAGAATGGCGTTCGGGTTGGGAGCAAGCCATACAGCGCGCCTTTGATAACGGTGGTGCGCCGACCGCTTGGAACTGGATTTCGCCGCGCATGAAGACGCTCACTTGGAACGAACTGGCCTGGAGCCTGAATTGGCTGGTGAGTTTCGGGGGACAGGGATTCGACCAGTGGTACTTTGCGCGGGAGATGTTGACCCTGCTCCGCGATCGCCGCACCGATCTCGGGGACAAAAAGCGCGCCTCACTGCTTACCCTGGTGGATGAGAGCCTGATAAGGTTGTTTGAGCAAGCACAGCACAACGACCCATCGTCTATGGTACACCGTGTCACCTGGGACACCCGCCATTCGCTTTCTCCCGCTCCCTCGTCGAGGGCGATTCTCGTGTTGGATGCGCTGGGCTTTCCACCCGAAGGGGAGGAGAGCGCAGCGCGCTGGATGGTGCGGGCCTATGAGCAGGGCTGGCGACATCTCATCATCTATCGCTGGCGTGGCGGGCGCTTCGCAGCCTGCGGCCTCGGGCCAGGGACGCACGGCACGCGCATTGACCTCTATGGCGACGTGGGTGACTATGCTGGCTCGGGCCTGGACGGCGCGGAGGTGTATCTGCACGGCGATGGACAAGATCAACTCGGCCAGATTCTTAAGGATGGCAGACTGGTGATCTACGGCGATGTAGGTCAGACCTTCCTCTATGGTGCGAAGGGCGGCGAGGTGTATGTCCTCGGCTCGGCGGCCGGACGTCCGCTCATCAACGCAGTAGGAAAGCCGCGCGTGGTCATCAACGGGACCTGCCTTGATTACTTGGCTGAGTCATTCATGGCTGGCGATCCACATCAAGGCGGAGGCTTTGTGATCCTGAACGGCGTCGCTTTCTCAGAAGATGGCAACCTGGAGGAATTGCCTTCGCCGTATCCGGGCGGCAACTTGTTCTCGCTCGCCTCGGGAGGGGCGATTTTCTTGCGCGATCCGCATCACCTAGTCAGCGAGGAACAACTCAACGGCGGCACCTTTGTCCCATTGACCGAAGCTGATTGGGCGCTGATGGAGCCATATCTGCGCGAGAACGAGCGCCTGTTCGGCATCCGCTTGGAAAACTTGCTAAACGTGGAAGGGCGGCCCCGCGCACCGCAGGAGGTCTATCGCAAGGTCATCGTGCAGGAACAGAATTTGGCGCTGCGCGAAGAAGAGAGTTGCTGATTCCTCTCGCCCGAACACAGGCGATCCGCCTTGCAAGCGGAAACGTTCAGCATGAATCGCCGCTGCAGCAGGCACTCGGCGAGCTTGGTAGTAACGTCCACGGCTTGCACCCCCAGCTTCTCGATGAAGCCAGCGTATCGCACATGGTCGAGGACGTGGTGGCCAGGTTCGGCCGCATCCACGCCCTGGTACACCTAGTCGGCGGCGTCCCCGTGGCCGAGACCACCCTCGCCCAATGGGAGCACATGATAAGGCTCAACCTCCTCTCTACGTTCCTCTGCTGCCGCCATGTGGTGCCGGTCATGATGCGCCAGAACTCGGGCAAGATCATCACTGTGGGCGCGCAGGCCGGCCTCCAGGGCCGCGCCAAGGTTGCAGCCTACGCCGCCGCCAAAGCCGCGGTGCTGAATTTCACACAGTCCCTGGCCGCGGAAGTGAAAAAGTACCACATCAATGTCAATGCCGTGGTGCCGAGCACCATCGACACGCCGGCCAACCGCGCCGCCATGCCCGATGCGGACTATTCGCAGTGGGTGAGCCCCCAGTCGATAGCCGAAGTGATCCTCTTCCTGACTTCAGATGCCGCCCGCGATATCCATGGCGCAATGATCCCGATTTTTGGTTGACCAAGCAAAACAGGAGCCCTTTTGTCGCTCCCGCGGCATGGGAAAAGAGCCTCTTCGTCGCCACCAACCCGCTGCTATTGCGGGGAGCGCTTGCGGGCACGGCCACGGGGCGCGCATCGGTTATTTGAGGGCTCATCACTAAACCCTTCACGCCGATGCACTCGGGGGTGTGCTCGGGCCGAGTATTGTCGGCAGTCCGTGAAAGGGAAGGCAATTTCTGCGCCCTTCCTTGTTGGCTGCGCAACTTTGGCGGCTCCTCTATCGTACACAAACTCGGGTGAAACGCATAATAGCTGCCCACGAATAAAGTAGGCTCATGCCTTTCTGAGGAGCGCTACCGCACGTACAGTATAAGGATCAACGGAAAGGAGAGACACAATGCCAACGGCGCCTTCGCAGCTGAGATGGGGGCGTCTCCTTGTGGCCGCGGTGCTTATCTGGCTGGTCAGCGTGCTGCTTACTGGCGTGGTAGTGTTCGGCTATGCCTTTGCGCTTGGCTGGCAAGCGCGAGGTGCGCCTGATCAGGCTCAGATAAAGGATTTTGCCGACACGGTGGCTCCTTGGCTTGGCCGGGTCGCACTCGTGGTGCTCACGTTTGGAGCTGCCCTGTGGGTGGCCCGCCGCACAGGTCGCGCCGCTCAAGTGCATGGTTTGGCCTTGGGGGCGCTGGTCGGCCTGCCTAATCTGGTGGTCAGCCTACCACCGGGTCTGGCTGACGTAGGAACCCTTTTGCTCGCTGTGCTCGCCGGCTGGGGCGGGAGCCTGTTGGCAGGAAAGACAAGATAGGTACGCATTAAGCAGGTACGGGAGTCGAGTCCAGACCTGCCTGAAAACCGATTCCACCGGACCGGCTTCAGTGCCGTGCTCAGCTCACCGCGCCTGGAAGTGTGACTCGCTCACCGATTGCGGCATTGAAGCTGCAGAAGGGCAGCCCTTAAGAGGCCCGCGCCACACTCCGGAAATCCAGAGGTGGCCTGTCACCTGCCTTGCTTGGTTCCTTTAGGGCCGAAGTGAAAGAGTCCTCTCAAGACCAGAAAAAAACTGGGCGGGAGACTCGGAAGGTCTATCACAAGAGGCCTGCCCAGCAAAACCTACTTCTCCGGTGTGGCCTGAGCAGGGTAAGAGCCTGGGGCTTGCTCCATCATGACAAATACCGGCCTACCTCAGCCAGTTTCCGCTTGACTTTCTCGCCCCACTTGCCTATCTTAAGGTTGCAGAGGGCAAGGACCCGGGCATGAAGCAATGGGTCAACCAAAAATGACGTGCCACTTCAGGAGAGTCCAGCCATGAGATCCCTCTCTATTGTCGCCATTCTTGTTCTTAGCGCAAGCATCGGATGGTCCCAGGCGCTCCCTTCAGGGGACAAGGCCCTGGGGACTAAGAAGTACGACCAGTTCGAGAGGCCGGAGGTGTGCAAGAGCTGCCATGGGGACTTTTACCAACAGTGGCGGCAGGCCATGATGTCCCAGGCTTACACGCACCACTGGGACGAAATCGAGTACTTCGACCTGGCGGTCGCCCATGCGGCGAAGGTGCCATCGCTGAAGCCCGTGGTGGACGGCTGCAATGGCTGTCACGCGCCATTGGCCTTCCTGGCCGGCGACGTGCCGCCACCGCGACCGGCAGAGAATTCGCGCGCCAATGAGAGCGTGAGCTGCGACCTCTGCCATACCATAGCCGGGTACGAAGGGGAGATTCCTTACAACTTTAGCTACACCTCCTCGCCGGGGCGCACCAAGTACGGTCCCAAGGCTGGACGCAAATCGCCACACCATGACACGCAGTACTTGCCCCTCTTCACCAAGACAGAGCTCTGCGCCAATTGCCACAACGAGCGGAACCCCTACGGCGTATGGGTCAAGTCCACACAGCTGGAGTGGAAAGAAGGGCCCTACAGCAAAGAGGGCGTGGTCTGCATGGACTGCCACATGCCGAAAACAGTCGGGCGCAATGCAATCATGGCCGAGGAAGATACCATCGCCCTGCACCTTTTCCACGGGGCGCACGACCCTGGCAAGGTGGCAAGCGCTATCGAGCTGCGCATGCACCCGGATGAGCGCGAGGTGGAGCGCGGCGGGACGGTGGTCATTCAAGTGCAACTCTTCAGCGCCAAGCCGGGCCACAAGTTCCCCACCGGCTCCGTTGAAGACCGCATCGTTTGGCTGCACGTCACTGCCATCGATGCGGCTGGCAAAGAATACCATCTGCCGGTGGACCGCAAAGGCTTCCCTGGGGAGGAGTACACCATTGCTTCGGACGAGCTCGCCTATCAGGACATGGGCATCCCAAAAGGCGACCCTACCTTTAGAGGCGTCCCCCGTGACGGAGTGCCGCTCGGCGATCGCATCTTCCGCATGCCTTACTTCGACCCCCAAGGCCACATGACCATCATGCAGTGGAACACGAAATCGCTGGGTGTGGACTACCGTATCGGCCCGCGTGAGACCAAAATCGAAACCTTTACTTGGCGAATCCCGGATGACATTGCCCCTGGCAAGGTGATCCTTAAGGCAGAGTTGAACTATCAGAAACTGGTCAAACCTGTGGCTGACTATTTGGGGGTCCCGGCCGAAGAAAGCGAAGTAATCCCCGTGAACTCGGCCAGTACCTGGATTGAGGTTTACGAGTAGGGCATCTCTCTTTTGCAACGGACAACGCTCAGGTCGAATAGGAGGAACTATGAGGCGCACCAATCCTCTGTTGGTTGGGATGCTGTTCTTGGTCCTTCTTACGTCGCTTTTCCCGATACAGGCCAACGGCATACCCGCGTTTGCTCGACGCTATAACATCTCTTGCACCACCTGCCACTCCCCTTTCCCGCACCTCAAGCCTTATGGGGATGAAGTGGCCGCCAACGGCTTCATCATCAAAGAGAGCGAAAAAGAGCGCGACTATGTGACCGCAGGCGATCCATTGCTCTGGCTGAACAAGACCTTTCCGGTAGCCGTTCGTTTCGACGCGTTCATAGTGGCTGACCAGGAGGGGCCGGTCCACAGCGATCTGCAGACGCCCTACGGTCTCAAAATCCTCTCCGGGGGCGGCCTCTTCAAAGGTATCGGCTACTACTTCTACTTTTTCATGTCGGAGGCAGGCGAGATCGCCGGTATTGAGGATGCATACCTCCATTTTGACGACATTCTCGGCACTGGCCTGGACGTCATGGTCGGCCAGTTTCAAAAGTGCGACCCATTGATGAAGCGCGAACTCCGCCTTACGTACGAGGACTATCAGATTTTTAGACAGCGCATAGGCCTGTCGCCCACCAATTTGGCCTATGACCGAGGCATCATCCTGGCGTACGGCATCGAGAAGACGCGCACGGATCTTGTGGCGACCATCACTAATGGGAACGGCATTGGTCCTGAAGAGGCAACACGCACAATGGACAACGACAAGTACCGCCATTTCGGGCTTGCCCTTCACCAAGGCCTGGGGGAGACACTCACCCTCGGCCTCTATTCCTACTATGGCAAAGAGCGGCCGAACCAGCAGTTTGCCAACACCGTGATGTATTTGGGGCCGGACCTCAATCTTGCGGCAGGCCCCTGGGAACTCCATGTGCAGTACCTCCAGCGTCGGGACACTAACCCCTGGTTTAGGAGCCGAGGAGAGTCGCAGACAACACGCGGGGGTGTGGTGTTGCTCACCTACGCGCCGCACCTGGATAGGTCACGGTCCTACGTGTCAGCGCTGTACAACCACGTGGAGGCACCGGATGAGCGGTATCGGTCGGCCACGCTCAGTGGCACTTACCTTATCAGCCGCAACCTACGCTTGACGGCCGAGTACACCCGCCTGCTCGATGAAAAACGCAATAGGTATGTGCTGGGCCTTGTCACGGCCTTTTGAGTGCCGGACGCCCCTCTGAGAGCGATGAAGGTGTCCATCTTTGGCTTTTCCTCCGAGGGTGGGGCCACGCGATGAAAAGCTTCCTGGCGAAAGTAGGCGGCCTGGCGACCTCTCCCGCCCTCGTATCCGTGCTTGCGCTCGGGGTGGCGGTGGCGTGCGCCGTTGCCACTTTCGTGGAAAACGAGTGGGGAAGTGAGGCCGCCCAGGTCGAGGTGTACAAGAGCTGGTGGTTTCGCTTCCTGCTCGTGCTGCTTGCCCTCTCCCTCCTCGCTCACTTGATGCGGCCCAGTTGGTGGCGCCTAGAGCGTTTACCCATGGGTTTGGTGCACGGCGGGACGGTGGTGATCTTCGTCGGGACTACGCTCACCGCCCGCTACGGGTTTGAGGGTATTATTCACCTCCGTGAGGGGCAGAGCGCCTCCTCCCTCCTCAGCAGACGCGCGTACTTGATGGTAGGAGCACGGGACGACCAGGACAGCGCTCGCGTAGAGCTCCCTATCCATCTGTCTCCGCGAAGAAGGCCTCGCCTCCGCGCGCGATTAGCCGTAGGTGCGGCTGAGCTGCGTGTGGCGGCCCTCCGCTACGTGGAGCAGGCGGTGCCGGACATTGCTCCCTACCCAGAAGCCGGGCCAGCGGCGGTGCTCAGCATCCTTGATGGAGAGAGGAGGCTCCTTGTGGCCTTTCGCCCGGGCGAGCTCATACACCTTGCAGGCGCCGTCATCGCCTGCGACACCACAGTGACAGACTCTCTACCCGTTGTCACCCTTAGGTTGCAGGATCGTTCCCCCACCTTTCGTGCCACGGAGCAAGTCGACTGCCAGGGAATGCGGGATGCCACGCTGGTGACGCTTCCTGCTCACCTCGAACACACTCTGCAGCCGCTGCAGCTTTACACGGTGGGGCAGGTGCGGTTTGCCCTCCGCTCCTATCTGCCTCACGCCCGAGTGGTTGCCATCCCGGCGCGGCAGGTGCAGCCGCCCGTCGACCCCGCGTTCACGGAGGAGGCACTGGAGATTGAGCTGCAAGCAGGGAATCAACGACAAACTCTTACCCTCTTCGGTGGCTCTGGCGCCTCCGGAAAGGTCCAGAGTGTCATGATCGGCCGGCTCAACGTCACGGCCAGCTTTGGCTCCATGTCGCGCCACCTGCCTTTTGCCCTCCACTTGACGGACTTCTCTGTGCAGCGGTACCCTGGTTCAGAAAGGCCCTCCATGTTCACCAGCAAGGTGGTGGTGGAAGACTCGCAACGGGGCCTGCAGCGGGCAGAAGAGGTGTTCATGAACCACCCGCTTTCGTACCGCGGCTACCGGTTTTTCCAGAGCTCTTACGACGATGACGAGTTGGGTAGTGTGCTTACCGTGGCCAAAGACCCGGGTAGGCCTGTCGTTTATGCGGGGTTTGTCATGGTGGGCAGTGGATTCATCTTGTGGTTGCTGTGGCCTTTGGTGCGACGCGCGAAGGACAATTCCTCAGGATCGGCTCCAGGGCGATCGATGGTGGCGGCCACAATGGGGCTCGCTTTGGTTGCGGTTCTGGTTTCCGGGTCTGAGCAGAAGGGCAGTGCGCCCGAGAACAGGCACACACACCTCCGCGCCTTTGGTTCGCTTCTTGTGCTGGACGCCGACGGTCGCCTCAAGCCCATGGATACATTTGCGCGCGAGATTGTCCAAAAGGTCTCAGGCGAGCCGCGGGTGCAAGGACTGGCCCCCACCGAGGTGCTTCTCGATATGATGGCGCGCCCAGAACAGTGGCAGCGGGTGCCCATGATCGTAGTGCAGGACCAGGAGATTCGCCGGACCCTGGGCCTTCCCGAGGGGCGAGTGAAGGCCCGCTTTGTGGACTTTTTCGATAGCGAAGGGCGTTACCGGCTGGCGCGCCTTGTCCATGCTGCGAACCAGAAGCCCCCTGCTGAGCGTGACCGACACGACCGGGAGCTGCTCAAGACCGACGAGCGCGCGAGCATCTGCTACATGCTTTTTCGCGGATTTCTCCCCCGACTTTTTCCTCACCCGGAAGAGCCAAGGCGCTGGCTCTCCTACCAGGAAGTCCGTCGCGAGCTGTCGGGAGAGGTTGCGACTCAGGCAACGGAGCTGTACGAGACTTACCTCCGTGCAGTACGTCGGGCAGAAGGGGACCGCTCTTGGGCAGAGGCCACACGGGCGCTGCGTCTTGTGCAGGAGTATCAACGGGAACGCGCAGGTGCGCTTGTTCCGGGTCGGTCGCGTGTACGCGCAGAGATTCTGCTCAATCGGCTACAGCCATTTCAGCGCCTTCTGCCTGTGTACCTGGCCATGGGCCTTGTCCTGGTGGCTGTCGCGGTGGTGACCACCGTTTCGACCCGTTTGCCTACCCAGTCTCTTATGTCAGCCGCTCGGGGATTAGTTTCGGCGGCGTTGGTGATTCACACCGGCGCCCTCGCTATGCGCTGGTATGTGGCCGGCCACGCGCCGTGGAGCAACGCCTACGAGTCGATGGTCTACATCGCGTGGGCAGCTGCATTCGCTGGGGTACTGTTTTCGCGCCGCAACCTTTGGTTGCCTGCAACTACATGCTTGCTGGCGGCAGCCGCCCTGTTTGTCGCCCATTTGAGCGGTATGGACCCGCAGATCACGCCACTGGTGCCCGTGCTCAAGTCCAGGTGGCTCGTCATCCACGTATCCACGATCACCGCCAGCTACGGGTTCCTTGGCCTCGGGGCGCTGGTGGCCCTGGTAGCAATGGCGCTTAGCACCTTTCGGACCAGAAGGATCGACGCTCACTTGGAAGCAGTCATAGCAGCGCTCATTTCGGACTGCCGCCGTTTGCTCAAAGTGGGGTTTGCCTTACTGTGTATCGGTACCATGTTTGGCGCTGTGTGGGCGGATGTTAGTTGGGGCCGCTACTGGGGTTGGGACCCGAAGGAGACGTGGACACTCATCACCATCCTTGTGTACGTCCTCGCGCTGCACATCGGAAAGGTGCCTGCGTTGCGGAACCGCCTGGTCTTCGCCGCCGGTGCGGTCCTCGGCTTCGGCTCAGTGCTCATGACCTACTTCGGCGTGAACTACTACCTCACGGGGTTGCACTCTTATGCGCAGGGGGAACCCTTTCCAGTGCCTCTCTGGGTCTATCTCGCGGCGGGCATGACGGGAGCTATTGCCCTCGCAGCGTTTGTGAACGATGCCCGATTGCGCCGCCGGGCCGTCTAAGGATTGCAGTTCCAAAAGATAGAAGTCGCTCCCTGGCTCTTTTGGTCCATCGCGAACTGGGCTCGCAAGTGTTTCCTCACCCACGCGCGCCTTCCGAGAGACAGGTTGACGCATTGCAAAGGTGAGCGGGGCAGTCCTCCTGGCTCGTGCACACACACCGCACGCCGCCGGAGTGGGGTTGACCCGGTTCGCATGGAATCGCCTAAGGGGGACCAGGTGCTCAACCGGAATGGTGCTGGCGCAAACGGGGGGCGATGGCCATAGTGAGTTTCTGTACTTCTCGGCGCTCAAGATAACGCCACTCGCCCGGCTTTAGATTCCCCAACTGGAGTGGGCCAAACCCAACGCGTACCAGACGCATCACCTTGAGCCCCAAGGCCGCAAGCAGCCGGCGGACGTGCCGGTTCTTTCCCTCCTCAAGCACGAGCTCTAGCAACGCCCCTTCATTCCTTTGCGCCAAAAGGCGCACGCGGCGGACGGCAAGGACGTCTCCCCTGGCGGTGCCCACGCCGTGCTCCATGAGGCGCAGGTGCTCCGGGGAGATCTTGCCCTGGACCTCCACGCGGTAAGTTCGCCGAACCTTTGACTCAGGTGCCAAGAGTCCGGCTGCCCAGTCATGATCGTTGGTGAACAGGAGCAGCCCTTCGCTCTCCTTGTCCAATCGCCCTACAGGCGACACAAAAGGGAGGCGCGCCCCTGCAAGGCAGTCGTACACCGTGCCTCGTTGTCGCTCGTCGGCGGCCGTGGTGACCAGCCCCCGTGGCTTGTGCAGCATGAGGTACACCCGCTGGCTGGAGGTGACCAGCTGGCCATCCACTTCGATCAGCTGCCTTTGCCAGCGCACAGGAGCCTCCGGATCGCGCTTCACCTTGCCGTCCACGCGTACCCGGCCTTCTGCAATCAACCGGCGTGCCGTACTGCGCGAGCAATAGCCCAATTTGGACAAGGCCCGGGCAAGGCCCACGCGCATGGGAGAGCGCCGCGCGTGAGCTGCCTGCCCTTCGGCTCTTGGCTGCCTCTTTGCCTGCCTCCTCATGCCCCTGACAGCCCCAGTCTCACTTCGGCTGCGATACTCGTGCGGGCCGAAAGTCAAAGTAGCCCTTGCGCAGCAATTCCGGGAACATGATCTGGGCGACTCGTGCCACGTTCCGCGCGTCATCCAGCCCGCGATGGGGCGTGCCCTGAAACTGCATGCCCAGCAGCTGCAAGGCTTTGCTCAACCCCACGCGCTTGTGGTGCCGCCAGTCGGCGAATGCCCTCTTCAGGTCCACATGCCGAGTGAGGACTTCGGGGAAGGTCACGCCGTGGCGTCGGCAGTCGATGCGCAACTGCGTGCGGTCAAAGGTCCCCCACGAACAGAAGAGCACCGGCTCGGGCCCTAGCCACTCCAGAAGCTCGGCCAGCGCAACTGTAAAGACCGGGGCACTGTCCACCTCCTTCTGGCGGATTCGGGTCAGACGGCGGCAAAAGTCGCTCAGCTCGGGGTTTTCCATTGGTCGGACGAAGGTGGCGAATTCGTCATAAAGCCGAAGCGTGTCCCCATCCAGGCGCACGGCACCGATCTCGATGGTCTCCTTGCACTCCCTCGGCCTGCGCTCCTGCCAGCAGGTCGCCTCAAGATCGATAACCACATAGTCAGTGGTTCGGTATTCCACACCGAACAGCCGCATTGCCCTGGTCCCTTCTCCGCGCTCCCGTTGCTCTCGGTGCAGTAGCCTACCACTTGCCCATCGCCTGCTCCATGGCGCGCACGACTGCCTCTGGCTGCTGCGAACCAATTAATAGGTGGCGCCCGCCCGCCAATTCCAGCTCCACCCCACGATTGCCGCTCACGTTGTACGCCTTCCCCTTGCTTCCATAGCGGATACCCCAGCCTCCATAGTCAAGGATGGGTCTGTAGGTGCAGGCCTGGAAACGAACTATCTGATCATACGGCACCGCGTGCCACCGCCAGTGAAAAGGCACCAGGCGCACGTAGAGTCCATCGCTTCTCACTTCCGTGAGCAACTTGGCGCCCCACATGAGGGCGACCAGCCCCACGCCGAACAGCAGCCACACTACCGCCATGATCACATCGGACGCGGGCCTTTGCCCAGCGGGCCTCTGCAGCACAATCTGCACTACGAACGAGTACCAGCTGAACGCGGCAATGACCACCACAAGCGCCCACAACCAAGGTTGGCGAAAGCGTTGCTCTTCTCTGAAGAGGGGTCTCTCTGGTGCGTGCATGGGACTGGCCTCCTTGCAATGCGTTAGTCGGTACCGCTTTCGCGGAGCATGGCCTGGAATTCGGCAATTCGCTTGGCTACGGCGAACACTGGCGCCGTCCAAACCGCCTTGTCGCGGCGACGCAGATAGGCCAGGAGCATCCGAAAGTCATGGCTCCCGACGCTCAGCCGCTCGCCGTCAATTTCGTGAAAGACCAAAACGACCCACTGCCCGCGCGCGGTGAGCTCCTCCACCAGGCCGATCATCTCAAATCCGCTCATGCGCTCCACGCTTAGGCCCCACACGCACGCGAGGTCCACCAGTGCAGGGGCGTTGGCAAACCCGTATTCGCCCACGGTGCGTCCGGCCAGAAAGTGCTGTGCCACCACAGGCACGTAGCTTTGCCGGTTCTTGCCCCTGCCCACAAAGGTGCATGATCCGGGGTAGGCAAATGTCCAGTAGCGCTGATGCGGGGCAAGGCTCTGCAACCGCTCCTGCGCCGCGAGAATATCCGCCTCGATCTCCGGCAGGGTCATGGACTCCAGCGAACGCAAGATGGGGCCAACTTGGCATGAACAGACGTGGGAGAGGGTGTGGTTGCCGATTTCGTGCCCGTTTCTGGCCACCTCGCGCCAAGGGGCGTAACGCCCCTGCCACTCCTCGCCGTGCGGCTGCAGGTAGAAGGTGGCCTTCAGATCGAACTGGTCCAAGAGCGGCACCGCCCTCTCCAATTGCCCGGGTGTCCCGTCGTCAAACGTCAGCGAAACGGCGCCCTGGTACGGGGACCAGAATTCCTCAATCTCCATGCTCCCGCCCCTTCTCTGCCGCAAGCAGTTCAGCGCGGTGCTCGTAGACCTTGGCAATCGGTTCGGTGAGCACCCGCGGGGTGGCCAGAATCTTCCCGAAAGTGCGGACAGCTCCGTGCCGATGCAGGGCTTCGGCTGTGGGCTGCCACGTCAGACCAGGGACAAATACCTCATCACCCACACCCACCTCGGGGGCCTCCAGCGCCAGCTGCAGCGCGTGGGTACCGTTGGTGAGGGACACGCAAAAGGCCGAGCCGTTGAAAGTCGCCCATTCCTGTCGGACACGTGCCGCCATAGAACCCACTGCCGGCCAATCGTCTTACACCCTACTCACGTAGGCCTCTAAGAGGTAGGCCCGCTCAAGGTAGACTCTCCTCCCAAACTCATTGCCCGATAGAAGATTCCGTGTCACCGGCTTACCACCGAGACAAGCCAAGGTGCTCATAGTCTCATCGCTCCCTGCGCCTCTCCCATCAACTTTGTTCGCTTCGTGTCCATAGGGCCACAGCATGTTTGACTTTAATCTATAAATCCTGCGAAGAAAAACAAGACAAAACGGGCCCGTCCGTCATTGGCTCTTGAAGCCTCGTGGCATCACGTGGCAGGGGCGGAGAACTCCATAGCACAGGAGTCCTCTGCCAAACAGACGAAGGCAGGGCTGTGCGGTCAACACGCCGGCCCGTCGCCGCATGAGCATCGGTGCGCCCTTGAGTCCTCTCGAGCAAAAGGCGAAAAAACGCTTGTTATTCAGGCAAAATGTTGCCATATTTAGACGTGAGGCAAAACCCTCGCGGTACGCTGACTCCTAACCTGGCTTGCGGCAGCACCTTCCAAGGTTTGCGCAATCCGTTCGCACAGCGTGCTGAAGCTGACTGCTCTAGCAGCGTCAATGGTTGCCACTGGTGCGGCTTAGGGCACAGAGGTCGATGCCCCACAAGAGATGCCGCCCCACTTCTACACCCGAGCGGCAACGCGTCCGGGCAGAGGAGTAGGGCATGTGGTTTAACCAGTGCAACAAAAGGAGTAGCCCAGTGGACAAGCAGCAGCGTGCCAAAATGTACCAGGATTTCCTCCTCGAGGAAGGGTACACCACCACCATCGACGATGACGGCGATGTTATTTTCAAGTCAGAGGGTCGAACCTACGCCATACTCATCGACGACCGGGACGAGGATTTTTTCCGCATCGTCTTTCCCAACTTCTGGCCCATTGAGAGCAAGCAAGAGCGCCTAAAAGTGGAGCAAGCCGCGCTTCAGGCCACGGCGGAGACGAAGGTCGCTAAGGTCTTTCCCGTTCGGGACAATGTATGGGCCAGCATCGAGATGTTCTGCTCACCGCCGGATGTATTCAAGGCAGTGTTTGCTCGCTCGATGTCAGCGCTTCGCGCCGCTGTAGGAAGCTTCGCCGAGAAGATGGCAGCATAGCTTTTTGCGAGACATCTCTCGCTCTTCTACCCGGAAGGGAAGCCGGTTCCTGCGCCTCCCGGGGGTGGAATTGTGTCGCCCTTTTGCGTGCGCCCACCGACCTGCCTCCGCTCCTGAGTCAGCTTCGCGCGACAAAGTCTTCGTCCAATACCTGATCCAGGGCCGTCACCAGACGTTCGGCGTCCGCTTCGGTGAAAACCAGAGGCGGTTTGATCTTGAGCACGTTGGCAAAGGGGCCGTCTCGGCCGATGAGGATGCCCTTTTCCTTCATCCTCTCCACCACATAGGCCGCCTCCTCGGTGGCTGGCGTTTTCTCCTCTCGGTCGCGGACGAGCTCGACACCGATGAACAGCCCCTTGCCGCGCACGTCCCCGATGATGGGATGACGCTCCATGAGCTCACCAAGGCCTTTCAGGAGATAGGCGCCCACCCGGTGTGCGTTCTCCTGCAGCCTTTCTTCGGCGATCACGTCCAGCACAGCCAAACCTACGGCACACGCAACTGGGTTGCCACCGAAGGTGTTGAAATACTCCATCCCCGTGTCAAAGGCTGCAGCCACTTCTGGAGTAGTGACCACCGCCCCCAGCGGAAAACCGTTGCCGATGGGCTTGCCCATGGTCACAATATCCGGCACAACGTTTTGGGTTTGAAACCCCCAAAAGTGGGAGCCCACCCTGGCAAACCCCACCTGCACCTCATCGGCGATGCACACCCCCCCGGAAGCTCGAACGAGCTTGAACGCTTCGGCCAGAAAACTCTCGGGTAGCACGATCTGGCCTGCGCATCCCATGAGCGATTCGCAGATGAAAATCGGCCGCTTCTTGCCCTGGGCTTGCAGTTCGGCTATCACCTCTCCCACATGGTGTGCGTACTGCCTGCCCACCTCAGCGCTCCCGCCACGGTACAGACCGCGGTAGCGATCCGGGGTGGGGACCACGCGCACATGCGCCGGCGCCCCCTGCCCTCCGGGGCCATTGAATTTGTACGGACTAATCTCAATCAGCGAAGTGGTGTTGCCATGGTAGGCGCCGTCCAGAACAATGGTCTCTTTTCCGCCGGTCACAGCGCGCGCCAGGCGCAAGGCCAGCTCGTTCGCCTCACTGCCGGAGCAGACAAAAAAACAGATGCGGAGCGGCTCGGGCAAAGTGGCTGTCAAACGTTCGGCGTATTCCACGAGCTTTTCGTGCACGTAGCGCGTGTTGGTGGCCACCGTCATCATCTGCCGGCAGGCTGCTTCCACGACTCGCGGGTGGCAGTGCCCCACAATCGGCACATTGTTGACCGCGTCCAGATAGGGGCGGCCCTCCTCATCGTACAGGTATTGAAAATAGCCCCGCACCACCTGCAACGGCTGGCGGTACGCCACGCTAAGAACGGGGGAGAAGAAACGGCGACGGAGCTCCAGCACCTCGGCCGCCCCCCTGGAGGAGGCCCGCGTCCCGGAAATGTGTGCCTCACCCAAAAGAGGGCTGGGGTCAGGGCAGATGCTCCTCCACACCGCGCGCTGATCTGGGGCGGCCACACCGGGGAAATCTCCCTCAAACCCTAACAGGTCCGCGATCAGCTGCACGTGGAGGTGTGGCGGCCACCCGCCGTTCTCTTCGCTGGAGCCCACGCGTCCAATGACCTGGCCCCGCTGCACGGGCATCCCCGGTTGTACTTTTTGCAACAGCTCCCTACTGAGGTGTCCGAAGAGAACGTAGAACTCCGGCCGATCGCCACACGCAGGGTGCCTGAGGATAAGGGTGGGGCCGTAGTTCAGCGGGCCGCTGTTGTCCCGCACGCTGTGCACTACCCCGTCCAAGGGCGCAAGAACCGGCTCCCCTGCGCGCAGGAAGAGGTCCAGTCCGAGGTGCACTGTACGTGGCCCATTCCCGCGAAAAAGTGGGCTTGTGTAAAACGGGCGGGCCTCATCGTAGCGCCCGATCCCCACTGTTGCCCCGGCGCCCTCTACCTTACCCCAGAGCATCGAGGAGAAAGCTCCTACGTCTGTCCACTGGTGAGGGGACCCGGCATCGCTCCCGCCCACGCTCAAGTCCAGAACCAGAGGCTTGCGCAACGCATCGGGCGATATCACGGGGCCAAGCTGGTCGCGGTTTTGGGCCAACCACGCTCTTATGGCGGTGCTTTTGGGACAGGGCTCCAATCCACACGCCTCGCGCAGCCGATAGTGAGCCAGCTGCGGTGACACCTCACGGAGTCGCCAGAGCGTGTCCCATACCCCTGCTTCCGAGATAGAGAGGTACTCATTGTCCGGTGCGGCCTTCTTTTGATAGGCGGCGATGCAGGCGCTCAAACAAAGGCGCATACAGATCAGCGGGTAGAGAACCTGGAGCTCGTCCTCATGGAGCGGGAAGGTTTGATGATACCCTGCCACCACCGCGGCTGCCGCAGCCACAGGGTCCTCTTTGCCCAGCATCGCATAGGCGGAGACCACGGCCACTTCCGCAACGGTGTAGCTGACCAGCATGTCCCCAAAGTCCAGCACACCCACCACGTCCCGGTCCCAAGCAGGCGGGCCAACAAGGATGTTGTAGTCGTTGCCGTCGTTGTGAATGAGACTTCGGCGTAACTGCGCCAGGGTTCCAGAAACTGCCTCATAGAGAGGCAGGTACGCTTCGATAAGAGAACGGCCGGCAGGGTCGGGGATCAGGTCTTTGTACTTGGTGATCACTTCCGGCGCGCGCGCCAGATCCCAGTCCAGCACCCTTTCGAATGCGCGGCAGGACACCGAGGCAAGGACACGGTCCATGGCGCCAAAGAGCGCCCCCACCTTGCGCAACAGGGCGGGGGTGTGGGGGTTGGCGACGGCAAGCACGGCCCCAGGCAGGTACGTCACGAGGCGCACCAAATACCGCTGGCCATCGCGTCCCTCCACCTCTGCCAGGTCCTGGCCATCCCGCGTGGGCAACGGTTGTGGACACGGGATGCCGTGCCGTCCGAGCTCGCGCATCGCCTTGTTCTGGCATTCTACCACAAGCCGCGACGCGCCCAGGTTGGCCACCTTAAGCACGTACTGCTCCCCCATGCTCACGCGGAGAAGGAAGTTCCGGTCCCGCTCGCTGGGCAATTCCACCGCCTGGGCAGCAAGGCCGTAGAGCTGTCGCCCCACCCTCTCGGCGTCCTGGCAGGAAAAGAGGGGTCTGGCACGCACCTCCTCGCACATGGCTTTGACTCGCGACATTCAGCCCAAGCCCCAAAGCCCCCTGGGCCTTCGGGGCCGACTATCCCTAGCCCAAGCGCGCCTAGAGTACCGCACAGAATTCGCCCACGTCCGGCTTTTCCTTGATTGGGTAGACCTTTGCGAAGCGGATGACCCCCTGCTTGTCCACCACGAACACCGCCCGCTCGCTGAAGCCTTCCTGGCGATAGATGCCGTACAACTTGGCCACTGCCCCCTTCGGCTCAAAGTCCGCCAGCATCTCCACATCCTTGATGCCTAGGGACTCCGCCCACGCTTTCTTGGAAGGAATACTGTCCACGCTGATGCCCAGCGCTACGGTGTCCTTATCGGTGAGCCGCTTTATGTTTTCCTGCAAGTCCTTCATCTGCGCGGCACAGATGCCGGTCCAGGCAAGAGGGTGAAAAGAGAGCACCACGTTCTTCTTGCCGCGGAAATCGCTCAAGCGAATCTTCTTGTCCCCTACGGCAGGCAGTTCAAAATCGGGTGCCTGCTCGCCAACCTTCGGGTAGTGATGTGACATAGCCACCTCCTGAGTTCGTCTTGACCGTCTTTTGCTCTGGCTATCGCCTTCCGGGCACATTCGCACGGATGAGCTCGGCAGAACGGAGCAAGGCCTCATGCTCCCGGGCGGTCAGCTCTGTCTCCACCAAGCGCAGCACCCCCTTTCGGCCCACCACGCACGGAACGCTAAGGCACACCTCCCGCAGACCGTACTCTCCAGTCAAGCGAGTAGAAACGGTGAGGAGGCTGTGCTCGTCGCGGATGATGGCCTGCACGATGCGAAGCACGGCCTGGCTCACACCATAGCTGGTGTAGCCTTTAGCCTCGATGATGTGATAGGCGGAATTGCGCACCGTCATCTCGACGGAGTCACGGAAACCGGGCGTACACGCGCGCGCACAGCCTCTGCAAAAGGCGTGTAAGGGCACGCCTGCAATGTTGACCGAACTCCACAGGAACACCTCGCTGTCGCCGTGTTCGCCGATCACATAGGCATGAACATTCCGTGGGTCAACCTCACAATGTTGGCTCAGGGTGAAGCGAAAGCGCGCCGAATCGAGAACCGTGCCCGAGCCCACAACCTGGGGTATGGGCAGCCCGGCATGTTCCTGTACCAGCATGGTCATGACGTCAACCGGATTGGTGGTAACCACAACCACCGCCTCCGGGCAAAGGGCACCGATTTCCTTGGCCAGGGCCGTGCAGATGTCCGCGTTCCGCTGCACGAGCTGCATCCTGGTTTCGCCCGGCCTTTGCCTTGCGCCTGCGGTCACGATCACCACGGCGGCCCCGCGCACGTCTTCCATGTCGCCAGCCACTATCTTCATCGGTCCGGTAAAAAAGACTCCGTGGCTCATGTCAAGCGCCTCGCCACGTGCCTTGTCCCGGTCGATGTCAACGAGCACCAACTCGGTTGCCACGCCCGCCATTTGGAGCGTGTAGGCCACAGTCGCGCCCACGTCACCCGCACCTATGACTGCCACCTTAGCCACTTCTGCTCCTGGGGTTTAGTTCTGCTTGTTCATACGCTTCACCGGGGGCACATAGCGCCTCAAGGTAAGGGACAGGGTAACGACCGTCACCGAACTCAGCGCCATAGCCAGTCCTGCTAATTCGGGTCGCAGCGTGAGGTGCAGGGCTGGCCACAACGCCCCGGAGGCGAGCGGGATGAGCACCGTATTGTAGGCAAACGCCCAAAAAAGGTTCTGTCGGATGCGACGCATGACTTTGGTGCTCAACTGCAAGGCCGCTACTGCGTCCAAAAGGTCGTCGCGCACGAGCACGAGGTCGCCCGCCTCGACTGCGATGTCGGTCCCTCCTCCAATGGCGATACCCACGTCTGCCTGCGCCATGGCTGGGGCGTCGTTGATGCCATCGCCTACAAAGGCCACAGTGGCACCTCGCTCCTGCAGCTCGGCCACCTTGCGCGCCTTGTCTTGCGGCAACACACCGGCCACGACCTCTTGGATGCCCGCCTGACGGGCCACCTCGCGCGCAGAGCGCTCCGTGTCGCCGGTCACCATCAGCACACGAAGGCCCATCTCCTGCAACACCCCTACCGCGGCGGCACTGGTCGGCTTAAGGGGGTCCGTGATGGCGATGAGGCCTATCACCCTTTGGTCCACCGCCACCAGCGCGATCGTCTCCCCTCGATCCTCTGCCGACCTCAGTGCGTCCTCTACGGTCCGCGAAAGTGGTATGCCCGCCTCCTCCATTAGCATGCGATTGCCGATAGCCAGATGCCTGCCATTCAGCGTGGCAGTGACCCCCTTGCCCCCGAGCGTGTCCAAGCCCTCTGCCTGCCCCATGGCCACGCCCGCTTCCTCTGCCCTGCGTACAATGGCCTCGGCCAAAGGGTGCTGTGCATGACGCTCCACTGCGCCCGCGATGGCAAGAACTTCCTCTTCAGAGGTGTTGAATGCTTGCACTCGGCTCACGCGGGGTCGGCCCAAGGTGAGTGTGCCAGTCTTGTCGACAACAACCGCCGAGACCTTTGGCGCACGCTCCAGGACCTCTGCGTTTTTGATCAGCAGGCCCAACTCGGCCCCTCGGCCTACCCCCACGGTCACCGCCGTGGGAGTGGCCAGACCAAGAGCACAGGGACAGGCGATCACCAGCACCGAAATCAGGGTGGTGAGCGAAAAGAGCAGCGTCTGCCCGACAACAAAATACCATACGACAAACGAGATGACGGCCACGGACAGGACCACCGGAATGAAGACCGACACCACGCGGTCTGCCAAGCGCTGCGCCGGTGGCCTAGTGGCCTGGGTCCGCTCCACCAGCTGGACAATCTGCGCCAGGAGTGTGTCCCGGCCCACTTTTTGCGCCTGGTAGCGCAGCAGGCTGTTGGTGTTCAGCGTCCCAGCGATGAGCTGGTCACCGGGAGCTTTGAATACCGGCACGGGCTCACCGGTGATCATGGATTCATCCACATAGCTCTCGCCGCCGAGGACAACTCCGTCCACAGCAATGCGGTCACCGGGCTTGGCCAGGAGGACATCTCCCGCCTTAACCTGCTCCACCGGCAGCTCCACCTCTTCATCACCCCTGAGAACCGTAGCCGTACGGGGGCGCAACCCCATCAGTTTGGTGATGGCAGCCGATGTTTTGCCCTTGGCCCGGGCCTCGAGGTATCGCCCCAGGGTAAGGAAAGAGGCAAGCATGAGGGCCGTTTCGTAAAACAGGAAGTCATGCGACAGCACGTGGAGCGTGGCCAACAAGCTGGCGGCAAATGCCACCCCCATGCCCATGGCGTACATGACGTTCATGTCCAGGGTCCTGTGGCGCAGGGCACGCGCGG
>JAPDPR010000053.1 GCA_034506335.1 candidate division KSB1 bacterium | reverse complement strand
TCGGGCGAACGGGCTGGCTCGACGACCTTATCACGCCCCCCTGCGATGTCCACTTCGTGCAAGCCACGGGACCATTTTCCCTGGCCCCGCTCGATACGCAACGCATCATATACGCTTATTCGGTGGCGTCTGCAATGGATCCCCTGTTGAGCATTGTGGACCTTAGGAGGGAAGTCGGCTATGCTCGCGCCGCACTCCTCTCGGGATTCGCGGTGGACGTGACGAATGCAATGGCCTTCTTGGGGTTGGGAAGCCACGCAAAGGTAGGACTCCGAGTGAAGGTGGAAAGCAGAGTAGGGGTGTGCGCGGTCAACGCGGAGTTTTTCGATTACAGCGGTGTGTCGCTCCATCGCATGCAGCTTTACGATGACGGCGCGCATGAGGATGCGCACGCCAACGATGGCTTCTATGGGAATAGCTGGGAGACACCGCCACGGGATAAGGCTTTGCGCGTCGATCTGCACGTGCTCGATGAGCATGGCCGCGACCATGTCTTCGCCCATATTCTGGGGGCTATCAACCTCGCCGGGCTGGATGAAGGATGGAGAACGCTGCCTCCGCGCATCGTCGCTGATCACATGAACAGTGACGGCATCGCGAATCCTGGTGAGGTGGTAAAGTTCCAGGTGCCCGTGGTCAACCTTTTCGGTGACTCTGTGCGGGTGCTTGACCTCGTTGCTTTCTGTGACGATCCGGCTGTCGATACACTCATCCAGCAGGGGCTCAGGTTCGAAAGCATCGGCCCTGGAGACACAGTGGGCGTGAACCATGACCCCTGTTTGATGGTGCGCATAAAGCCCGACCTCCCCAACGGCAAAACGCTTTACGTTGGGCTTTCGCTTTTTGATAGCGAGTACCGTTGGCAGATGCGCTCCTGCGCGCTTCCCATCCGTCTGTACACGTACGTCCCCAATGAGCTTGTCGTGTATGAGGAGCCGCGCCGTAGCGAAGCTTACTTCAAGATTCGGGTGGTCGATCCAGGCAAGCTCACCGGTCACGCTTACACCATCACCGTATGTGACTCCATAAACGAGCAGAGAGAACGCGGCTTCAACCTCTGGGACCAGACCCTGGGGCAACCTCTCTTACTTATGCACCCCCTGCCTGACGAGTATGCGTTCAATATTCCAGTGACGGATGGGTTCAAGGTTGTGCAGGCCTACCTGCCCAAAGGTGAAGTACGAGGCGTATCATACCACGACGTGCCAGGTGGGGCGCCCGCAGGATTATCCGGTGTGAACAGGGGATGGCCATTTTTCGATGGCGGCGTAAGGCTCGGCAGAGCGCCCACGAGCGCCTTTTGCGAGGTGGAGTTGGAGTTTGTCAACGCACTTGATACTAGCGGCGTCATAGGCCCGCCACGCGGTCAGTTGGCGTTTCGTTACTTGCCAGGCACGGCCACTCCTGGCACCGGCCCGTACCGTTCCCCGTTTCGTGCATGGAAGGTCTTTGGGGGAGAGAGGATCGGATTGCTGAATGTCTGTTTTCAAGAGCTCGCGACAGGGAGCACCGCTGATTCCGTCTGGGCTCCAGATGCATCCAGCACAGGGGGGCTGGAGGTCCTCTACATCATGGCAACCGATTACGATTCTTCTGGGACCATTTATCGCGACAGACCCCTTTCGCGCGAGGAGCTTCTGTACGAGGTCTCTCTTCGTCTCACCTCACCCGAGGCGCGCGTAGATGCGGGGGACATGATCTTTTTTGACTGGGAATACCCTGCCAGTCCCAACGCGCAGTTCGTTTTTGTGCCCACCAACGTAGGGCACACGGAAAAAGCCGCGGTGGCCAGGGAATTTAGGCTGTGGCAAAACTATCCCAATCCGTTTAACCAGGGCACAAAGATCCGCTTTGTGGTGGGCAAACCTGGTGTGGTCAATCTGAGCGTGTGGAACGCGGCGGGCAGAGAGGTGGCTAAGCTCCGCGGTGGATGGCATGCCGCCGGAGAGTACACCGTCAGCTGGGACGGGCGGGACCACCAGGGCAGAATGGTGAGCTCCGGAGTCTACTTCGCGCGTCTCACGGCAGGGCAGGAGGTTGCCACCATCAAAATGCTCCTGCTCCGGTGAATCCTTGGGGCGCTCTGGCGAGAAGGCCCCGTGGAGGGCCGGTGAGCGCTGACATGAGGCGAGCTGTGCTCCGCGAAAGGTCTCTTAGGCCTCTGGCAAAGGTGATCTTGCTGCTCGCTGTGGCCGGGGTTTGTGCGACGCCGTCGAGTGTACATGGCTGGGAGCTGTCGCTGCTTACCGGTTTGGTCTTCAACGGGCCTGGCCCTTTGGTGCTGCGGCAAGAAGGGTGGCCAGAAGTGCGCCTAAGTGCACAATTTCGGACGAGGCCGCTCTCGTTCCCGCTTTATTATGCGGTGAGACTCGCACCCCATGCCGCGGCCGGAGTGGAAGCCGAACTGATCCACGACAAGCTCTATCTGCGCAACCGGCCTGTGGAAGTTCAGGCGTTTGCAGTCACACACGGCTTTAATCTTTTCCTCTTCAATTTCACCCGGGCTACGAATGCCTGGAGGCTCCGGGCAGGGGGAGGTGTAGTAATTGCCCACCCTGAGACCACCGTCCGGGGTCGCCACCAGCCGGAAGTCGGAGGACCGCTGGGCGGCGGGTACTACCTTTCTGGGCCGGCAGGGCAGCTGTCAGTTTCGAGGACAAAGTGCTTGAAACAGCGCGTGGCGGTACTGGCGGAGGCAAAGCTCACCATAGCGAGGGCCCGCTTCCCGATCGCCGGTGGCGATGCCTGCCTGCTCAACCCTGCGCTGCACGTGCTGGTCGGTCTATCCTTCGGCGCCCGGGGTCGGTGAGACAGGCAACAGAGTGCGTGGGATAACTCATGCACGGCGGCCCGCCCGTGTGCCCCGTTGGTGCGCGCGGCTTGGCCGATGGGGCAGGCGAGGGCACCGGGTGACGGCGAGCAAAAGTGGGACGCCCCCGCTCCCTTGTCAAGGATGGCACATCTGGACTGTCGGCGCTCTGATTATGTCCGGGGCTTCGCCGACAAGGTGCTTGGCACCGAAGCTCCCTTGCCATGCGCCTCGCCAATTCCCATCGGGGCATAGCTTCGGAAATCCGGTGCTTCCTGACGCCTGGACGGTAGGTCCTGGCCCTCACTGGAGCAAAGCGGGACCTCCGCGGGTGCCCGGTTTTCTTACAACCCCAAGCATCGGGTACCGATTGAGCATCCGAGGACCTCACTACAAGAGCCACCGCTCTGGTTGACCCGCCCGACGGAGCATCCCAATACACAGAATCAAACACAACCGTGCCAGATGGAGCAGAGATACCATTTCCGCACCAGACAAGAAAATCTGTATGCCAGGGGGTCGGAGGGAGTACAATCCTCGAAACCAGCAGAACCAGGGGAACGTCTGAGAGCGGCCAATGCCACGATGGCACCTTGTGCCCCCATTACCAAGCAGAGGGGCCCCCAATTCAGCTGAAAGGACTGTGGGATGAAACCGGCCCTTTGTTGTCTCGGAATCGTTGCAGCTACCTTTTTCTCGTGTGCTCGGAAAGACAGCTCAAAACCCATTTTCCGTGAGCCGGATGTCACCATTACCTTGGGAACTGTGGTGGGGGAAATCGCGCCGCTCCTGGGAGTGAACATAGGGCCACTTGCCTCGCCGGTTGGTCCTGCCACGCCTGACTTGACGCAGGCTTACCAGGAGATTGGTGTAACTATGGTCCGCACGCATGACTTCTATGGGCCGCTGGACATGTGCGTGATGTATCGCGATCGGACGCGGGACCCAAGTGACCCTGGCTCCTATGATTTTGCTGCAAGCGACCTCATGTGGCAGGGGATCGTGAGCGGTGGATTTGAACCCTACTTTCGGTTGGGTGATTCCTGGAACAACGCAACGCCTCCCACGAACGCGCAGGAAAGGGCCAATTGGGCGCAGGCTGCCGTGGAAGTGGTGCGACATTACCGAGAAGGCAAATGGAACGGTTATGCCACGCCATTCCGCTACGTGGAGATATGGAACGAGCCTGACCTCCAGCAGTTCTGGCCCCCGCCGCGCACTAGGCTGGAATTCTTTCAACTCTTTGTCGAAACAATCTTGGCGCTGAAACAAGCCTTCCCGGACATGAAAGTGGGAGGGCCAGGTGTCACGCAAATGGGATTCATGACCGCCCAAGGTCAAGAATGGATTCGAAGTTTCTTAAGCTACCTGAAGGATCACAATGCTCCATTGGATTTCTTCTCGTGGCACCTATACTCAAACAACCCAGAAGACTGGAGGACAGGAGCCAGGTTCTATCGCAGCGAGCTGGACGCGAAGGGATTCACTTCGGCTGAAATGCACGTGACCGAGTGGAATACGGACATCATGACGATTGGTGACAACAGTCCTGAGGCATTCGCGCTGCGCACCGGCGGCAAGGGAGCAGCCATTCTGAGCGCCGCCTGGATGAAGATGCAGGAAGAACGGGTTGCGGTGGCTACCTTGTATCGGGGCCCTGACCCAGCAGTGGATGCCCCTACCTTCTACGGGATGTTCTACGCCGACGGTCGACCCAAGCGCGTGGCACTGGCATTCTCGCTTTGGTCAGGCATGGCCAGTTATCCGAAACGGGTGCAGGTGTCAGCCTCTCCCGAGGGGGTTCTTTGGCTATTGGCGGGGGAGGACGCCGCTGGTCAGAAGGCCCTCCTGGTCGCGAACACTTCGGATAGAGCCGTGGTGTACGCGATCGAGGGGACAGAATCAACTGACATGACTGTGATGCAAGTGAGTGATGCAAACGCCTCAGTGGAAGAGCTGGCAGCAGACGGTGCCGGAATCGACATTGGTGCGTATACGGTGCAGCTGGTGAGGATCAATAGAGGAAACTAGGCGACAGTCTTCCGGTTCTCCCGACATGGCTCACTCGATGCTCGATGCTGCGCGGTAAATGGGCGCTCGTTCTGAGCCGTCCTGCGCGAAAACGCTCTTGACATCATGGTGCGGAGTTGCTATATTTGCGTGGCCTTTTGGCCTGCGCCCATAGCTCAGCTGGATAGAGCAACGGACTTCTAATCCGTAGGTCGTGCGTTCGAATCGCACTGGGCGCGCCTCTCCTGAGTTATGGTCTCCCCTTCGGAAAAGAGACCCTTGACAATTTCCTCGAGAAGTTGTACATTATCAGTGCTTAGTTGCCAATAGCAACAATTGCCGTTAGCATCAAGTGGCGTCGCCATGCAAGAGAGACTGTTTCAGCTCATTATGGCCGTCAGTGCCAAGTGTTGGTCCACCGAAGAGAAGATTATGGACCAGCTTGCGCTGTCGCCGGCAGAGTTCAATGGCCTCCTCGTTCTCAAGGAGGGCGAGCGGCTTCCTGCATTCGAATTTTCGGCCAAGATGGGGCTTTCGCCGTCGCGGGGGAGCCGCGTCATAGACAGGCTGGTGAAGCGGGGGTACGTGGCGGTGGAGACGGCTGCCGAAGACCGCCGCCGCGTCGAGGTGCGCCTGACCGAGAGTGGCATCCACATGCAGCGCCGCATGGCCGAGCTGATGACGGAGTGCGAGGATCGACTCCTGAAAGCCCTCACGCCAGCGCAGCAAATGCAGGTGCGGACGGCGCTCGAGCTATTGGTCCAAGTGATGTAGCCGCGGGCAGGTAGAAAACTTGAGGAGACGCATGATGGCTCGGCTCGACAAGAACTTTTTTACCGCTTTTGGCAATCGCGTGAGCTTCGACCCGGTGGAGCGCATGCTTTATGGCCACGACATCGCCGCCATGCCCATGATGGTTAAGCCTTTCATTGGGCGCACCGTACCGGACGTCGTGGTCCAACCAGCCAACGAAGAAGAGCTCAAACAAGTAGTGACCTGGGCTTACCGGCGCGGCATTCCCATCACGCCGCGAGGTAAAGCCTCCTCCGGTTACGGCGGCGTCATCCCTGCCAAGAAGGGCATGGTGATCGACTTTTACCACATGAAGGAAGTCCTGACCATAGACCCTGAGGCACAAACAGTCACGGTGCAGCCCGGCATCACGTGGGAGGCATTAGACCGAGTGCTCAAGAAGCAGGGGTTGACCTTGCGGCTCTATCCCACCAGCTATCCGTCCTCGTCCGTCGGTGGGTGGCTGGCACAGGGTGGCGCGGGCATCGGCAGCTATCAGTACGGCTATTTCAGAGACAACGTCGTCGCAGCGCGCGTGGTGCTCCCTACGGGGGAAGTGCGAGAAGTGGACGAGACACAGCTGGACTTGATCGCTGACATGGAGGGGACCACCGGCATCATAAGCCAGGTGACCCTTCGTGTGAAACCAGATGAGGACCTCGACGTGTTGGCTGTGGCCTGTCCGGATGCGGAAGAGCTGCAGCGCTTTGCCCAGGCAGTAATCGATGCTGACCTCCCCATTTGGGCCATGGTCTTTATCAACCCGCGCATGGCAGAGATGAAGAATCGTGCGCCGCTCATGGAGCACTACGGTCACCCGGTCGAGGAACGCGTAATCCTACCGGCTGCCTACGTGAGCACGCTTGCGTTCCCTCGAGAGCACAGCGGCAAGATCCGCAGTGCTCTTCCTGCCCTGCTGAAACCGTGCCGAGGCGAGATCCTGAGCGAGCGCATCGCCCACCACGAGTGGGAGCATCGCTTCAAACTGATGATCGTAAAGCGGCTAGGACCTTCCCTGGTGCCGGCGGAGGTGATTGTGCCTCTGGCAAACCTCGGCGCCGTCATGAGCGAAATCGAGAACAAGGTGCACCAGCCGGTGGTCAAGGAGGGCGTCGTCATCAAGCGCGGAGAAGGGGGTAAGCCCGAGGTGGTGATTCTGGGCTTCATCCCCAGCGACCAACGCCGTCTGAGCTACAACTTTGTGTTTGGGCTTGTGATGACCATCATGAAGATCGCCGAGAAACATGGTGGACGGCCCTATGCGACTGGATTGTACTTTGCCAGCCGCGCCCGGCAGATTCTCGGCAAGGAACGCCTGGTGCGTGCGCGCCGCTTCAAGAAGGAGGTGGATCCTAAGGGGCTCCTCAATCCCCGCAAGGTGTTTGGTAATGGCCTGCTCGGCCCACTGATGAAGCTGACAAGCTGGGGCGAACCTCTGATCAGACCTTTCGGCAACACCGTCATCACGCAGGTAGGGGAGCGGCCCACACAGGAAGTGCGGGGAATCCCCCCCGATGTGGCCTGGTACGCGTATAGTTGTTCGCAGTGCGGATACTGCGTTGACGAATGCGACCAATTCTACGGCCGAGGATGGGAGAGCCAGAGCCCGCGCGGCAAGTGGTACTGGTTGCGCCAATTCATGGAGGGAAAGGTTCAGTGGGACCAGCGGATGGTGGACACGTTCCTGGTATGCACCACGTGTGAGCTGTGTAACCTCCGGTGCTCTGCTGCGCTGCCCATTGAGCCCGCCTGGATGAAGCTGCGCGGCAAACTCATCAATGAGGACCAGCGCATGACGTTCCCGCCGTTCGAAATGATGGCCGCAGCTCTGCGCGGACAGGGCAACATCTGGGCGGGCTACCGTAAAGACCGCGCGGCGTGGTTCCCGGCAGATTTGCAGCAAAAACACGGCCCACGTCACCGCTCCGCCACCGTCTACTTCGCCGGATGCACGGCAAGCTATGTGGAGCACGATATTGGCATGGCCTCGGTCCGGCTCCTGGACGCGGCTGGCGTCGACTTCTCCTACCTGGGCGAGAAAGAGAACTGTTGCGGCACGCCCATGTTGGTCGCCGGCAAATGGGACGTATTTGCCGAGGTTATGAGGCGGAACATTGAGGCAGTGAAGGCCGCGGGCGCCGACACGGTGGTCACCTCTTGTCCGGCATGCGATATGATGTGGCGCCAGGTCTACCCCGTGTGGGCCAAGAAGCTAGGCGTTGAGTACGGCATCACCGCGCGCCACTATTCGGAGCTTATCGCAGAGAAGCTGCAGCGCGGAGAGTTTCGTTTTCCCAATGGCAAAAAGGGAGCGAAGAAAGTTACCTGGCACGACTCGTGCCACATCGGGCGGGTTTCTGGGGTGTATGAACCACCCCGTCAGCTCATTAAGGCGCTCCCTGGAGTCAAACTGGTGGAGATGGAACACAACCGTGCGGAGGCCCACTGCTGCGGCAGCGTTCTGACCCTGATCAAGGAACCGCCGGTCGCCGCGGAGATAGGCAAGATGCGCTTGGACGAGGCCATCGCTGCGGGGGCCGATACGGTGCTCAGCCTGTGTCCGTGCTGCGAGTTTCAATTCCGGGTGACGGCCGAGAAGAAGGGGCTCCCGGTCCAAGTAGTAGACCTGGCGCGCTTTGCCGCCTCAAGGTTGGGGTACGACTTCCCAGACCCCAATCCGGAAGTGCAGGCGCAGTGGGCAGTGTTTGAAGGCATGATCGCCCTGATGACGCCAAAGGGCTTTGCGGAGCTGATGGGGACCATGTGGCCGGAACTCATTGACGCGATGCCTTTGGGCATGGGCTCCATGATGCGCGTGATGGGGAAGATCCCCGGCGCCCTGAGCTTGATGAAGCCGTTGTTCCCGGTGCTTTTCCCCAAGCTTCTGCCGCTGATGATGCCAAAAGTGATGCCGGTAATGCTGGACCGGGTGGCAGCGCGCATTCCCATGCCGGACTACATGCGTGAGCAAATGCCAGAGTTGATGCCCCAGGTGATGAGCAACCTCATGCCGCACATGATCGGAGAGGTGGTGCCGCTGGTGACCCAACCCATGATCGACTACCTGCGCGGGAAGGCTCGCGTTTCTGGGTAGAGGCAGAGGTGAATTAGCTTGATTTTCTCGCAAAACTTTCTATTTTTGACGGACGAACACGCGTCGCACGCAGATGCCATATGCTGCGAGCCGAAGCAGAAGGTCGATTGAGTACGGACCAACAACTCTTATGCAGGTAGCCCTGAAAAAGCAGAAAAGCTTTAAGGGGGGATTCATATTCCGGCGCTTAGAGGGGGAGCCGCAAGCGAAGCTTGAGGATGCAGGGGTGCCGAAGCGGCTGCACGTACTGCTGCAGCAAGGACAGCCCATCGTCAAGGTCGGACAGCGGGTGGCGCGCGGGCAGGTGATCGGCGAGGGTGGTCCGGCACTGTGCCCGGTACATGCCCCCGCGAGCGGCGTGGTGGTGGAAGTTGGTCAGCGAGAAGGGGAGGGTAATCCAACCCCAGTCGTGGTGATCGAGCTGGATGGCAAGTCCGACTTTGTGCCAGTCCAGGGGGCGACGCGAGATGTCGAGCGGCTGACGCCCGAGGCGGTACAGCGAATACTGCATGAAGCCGGCGTGAGCGCACTTTTTCATGAAGGCTTCCCCTCCGCAGAGGGCGGATCCAAGCTATCTGCGGCAAATGTGAAGATGGTAGCGATCAGCGCCATCAGCACTGAACCATTCCTGCCCAGGCCAGCAGTATTGCTCGATGGGCGCGTGGAAGAATTTGCCGCGGGTCTGCGAGTGCTGCACCAGGCTTTGCCCCATGCCAGAGTGGTTGTAGCTCATAGCCATGCGGAGCGGCAGCTCTTCCTGGACGTAGAACGGGCGCTGGGGTGTCCTTCCTGGCTGCGCCTGCACGCCTTGCTTCCCAAGTACCCGCAGGAGCATCCTCTCGTCCTTACCTCCACGCTCCTTGGTCTGCGCAGGGTGCCCTTATCGCCGGCAAAGAACGGTGTGCTGGTAGGCGACGTCCAGGCAGTGCTCCACGCCAAGGAGGCGGTGGTGGACGGATTGCCGGTCACCGAACGCGTAGTAGCATTGGGAGGGCAGGCATTTGAGCCTACGGGTTATGTTCGCGCCAAGGTCGGAACTCCTTTCCGGGTTCTGGTCGAAGGGCGCTTGAAGAACCCGCAGCTGGCATGCATTGTGTCAGGAGGACTCCTGCGCGGTCGACGCGTGGCAGACCTCCAAGAACCGGTAACGTCCACCACGTGTGCCATTGCAGCGCTCCCCCTTGTGGACAAAGCTGAGCTCCTTGGTTCTTTCCAACCGGGAAGCCGCGCCGTGTCCTTCAGCAGGGCTTTCGTTTCAGCGCTCCTGCCCTTCGCTCGGGCCCGCCTGGTCGCCAATCTCCAGGGTGAGCGGCGACCCTGTGTGCAGTGCAACTACTGCGAAGATGTCTGCCCAGTCGGGATTATCCCGCATCTCCTCAGCAAGCAGGTCACCCACAACTTGGTGGAGGAGACCGAGCGGTTCGGCATTTTTGCCTGTATCGAGTGTGGGCTCTGTTCCTACGTCTGCCCGTCGAAGATTGACCTAATGGCCGATATTCAGTCCGGAAAACGCACCTTGCTCCTGGAAAAAGAGAAGTATGACGAGACTGCTTGAACGCCTTTTTCAGAGTGGCTACCGCTTCGCGGATAGCCACAAGGTGCTTGCACCTCTGCGCACTGCCCTCCAGGCCCTGGACGCTTTCTTTCTGCGCAAGCCAGAACTGCCTGCCGTTGCCCCCCACGTGCGGGATCCGCTGGACCTCAAGCGCTTCATGATTATGGTAGTCATCGCTCTAATGCCGGCAGCTCTTGGTTCCGTCTACTTCTTTGGCTGGCGCAGCGTGGCGGTGATTGCCGTGTCATATGTTTTTGGCGTGGGAACGGAGTGGTTTTTCGCCCACGCCCGGAAGGAGGAAATCCACGAGGGGGCGTTTGTCACGTGTCTGATTTTTCCGCTCATTTTGCCGCCTACCGTTCCGCTGTGGATGGTAGCGGTGGGGATTGTCTTCGCCACGGTTTTCGCCAAGGAGGCGTTCGGCGGCACTGGCAGGAACATCTTCAATGTGGCAATGATAGGGCGTCTTTTTCTTGCGGTGGCCTTTCCGGCGACGATGACCACACGTTGGCAGGAGCCTTTCACCACTGGACTTGGTGGCTTCGCGCGGTGGTCTGCAGATGCGGTCACGGGAGCTTCACCCCTTATCTCATTCAAGGCAAATCAGTCCCTGGCCAGTCTCAAGGCCCTGTTTCTAGGCACGGTAGCCGGCTCCCTTGGCGAAACCTCGGCGCTGCTCATCCTCCTGGGGGGCCTTTTCCTCATGCTCACGCGTGTGGCCAACTGGCGGTTGCCATTGGGGTATCTGGCGGCGATAGCTGCCTTTTCCGCTGTGGGCTCTACTTTTTGGCCTCACAAATTCGCCCCACCCCTTTTCCAGCTCTTCGCCGGGGGCGCGATGTTCGGCGCAATGTTCATGCTGACAGACCCGGTCACCTGCTGCTTCACCAAGGCGGGCAAGTGGGTGTATGCCATTGGCGCGGGCGTCATCACCGTGCTGATCCGGGCCCTCTCCGGCTACGTCGAGGGCGTGATGTTCGCCGTGATATTGATGAACACTTTTGCCCCCCTCATTGACCACCTCGTGCTCACGGCGAAATACAGGGAGGCTACTGCGCGATGAAAAGCAGAGTAACAATGGTGGCCGTGTTGGTGGTGTGCGCCGCAGTGTCGGCCACCTTGCTCGGCTGGGTGTACAACTACACGAAACCCATAGTGCAGGTCAACCAGGAAAAGAAACTCAAGCGCATGGTCCTTGACGCGTTTTCCATTCCCTACACTGAGGACAACCTTTTGGATGTCTTTGCGCAGAGGATCGAGGAGGTTTCCGCACCATCAGGCACCTACTATCGTCTCTTTACGAGTCGTGACGGAAAGAAGCAATACGAGGGGACGGCGGTGGAACTCGCCGGGCCTGGCTTCTGGGCACCAATTCGTGTGATAATAGCGCTCGAGCAAGATATGAGCACTATCAGAGGCTTTAAGGTCGTGGAGCAGGCGGAGACGCCGGGGCTAGGCGGGCGCATGGTTGAGCCTTGGTTCCAGGAGCAATTCAAAGGAAAGAGCGTGCGCCCGGCGTTGCATCTTGTCCACGCGAGCAAGGCCAGCGGTCCCAACGAGGTGGATGCCATAACCGGAGCAACAGAAACCAGTAAGGCACTGGACCGCATTATCAATGGAGGGTTGGCCAGTTTTTTCGCCGGCCTTCAGACCGCCTCGTCAACGCAGCAATAGTGTCAGAGTGAGCGAGGTGGCTGTGCAAGCGAACGTTTTCGGCCGGGCGCGTCGAGGAAACGCAAGTCTGTGGAGTGATAATGGCGGCAGAAGTTCCTAGCGCAGGAGCAGCGGCAACACCCAAGGTCGCAGCACGCAGAAGACGCGTGCCCTTGTCCCAACGTGAGGGGTGGAAGCAGATGGTGAAGGGCATTTGGGCCGATAACCCAACATTTCGCATGGTGTTGGGGATCTGCTCTGCTCTCGCCGTGACCAACAAGCTCACCAACACCCTTGCCATGTGCATTGCCGTCATTTTTGTGACGACGGCCTCTTCGGTGACTGTCTCTTTGCTGCGGCGATTGATCCCCAGGCGTGTGCGCATGGCAGTGTACACGCTCATTATCGCGACGTACGTGGTATTTGTGGACCAATACTTCAAAGCCTTCTATCCGGCCATTAGCGAGGCAATGGGACCGTACGTGGGGCTTATCATTACCAACTGCATCATCATGGGCAGAGCAGAGACCTATGCCTCGTCTAATCCCCCGGGGCGTGCGTTCCTTGATGCGCTGGGCGTGGGGCTTGGGTATGCAATGTCCCTCATCATTGTCGCATTTGTACGCGAGCTGTTGGGATTTGGCACCTTGTTCGACCATCGAGTGCTTGGTGCCTGGTGGGAGCCGTGGGTCATAATGGTGATGGCTCCCGGCGCCTTCATCGTGTTGGGCCTGTACATCTGGCTACTGCGCGGCCTGCAAATGAGGAAGTAGGCCCCACAACCTCAACCGCGGGCTGACACTTGGGAGTGGAAGATGAGTCCGTACGTAATCTTCTTCGCTGCTATCTTTACGAACAACATCGCCTTGACCTACTTCTTGGGCATGTGCCCGTTCATCGCTGTATCGCGCGACCTGAAAACCGCCACAGGTATGGGGCTTGCGGTCATCTTTGTCATGTCGCTCACCGCGCTTTTTGCGTGGCCTGTGTACCACTGGGTGCTGGTGCCTTACAACGTGCAGTATCTGCAGCTGGTGAGTTTCATTGTTATCATCGCGGCGCTGGTGCAAATTGTCGAGATGGTCATCGAGCGTTTTTCCCCCACACTGTACATTAACATGGGGGTCTTTCTGCCGCTCATCACTGTCAATTGCGCCATTCTCGGCCTTGCGCTGTTCATGGTGCTGCGCAACTACTCATTCATACAGAGCATGGCCTACGCGGTGGGGAGCGGCATCGGCTGGACGGTGGTCATTGTGGCCATGGCCGGCATCCGTACTAAGCTGATCTTTGCCAAGGTGCCGAAGGCCCTGGAAGGCCCGGGCATCACGATGATCATCGCCGGCCTGATGGCCTTGGGGTTTATGGGTTTTGCTGGGATCGTCAATCTCCAGTAGGTGGCGCACCGTTTACGGTGAGGTGGGTACGCTAGCATGATTCCCTGGACGGCTATTCTGGTGATGTCGGCGGTAGCGGGCGGACTGGGCGTTGTCCTGGCCATGCTCGACCGCTACCTGGGTACGTACGGCGAATGCAAGATCTACATCAACGACGAGGAGCCGCTCGTGGTCAAGGGCGGGAACTCTGTCCTGCAATACCTGGTCGAGCACAAGATCTATATCCCATCTGCCTGTGGTGGGCGGGCTACGTGCGGGTTCTGCAAATTGAAGGTCCTCGAGGGTGGGGGACTGGTACTGCCTACTGAGACGCCTTTCCTTTCGAAGGACGAGATCCGTCAAGGGGTGAGGTTGGTGTGTCAGGTCAAGGTCAAGCAGGACGTACGTCTCCTAATCCCGGAGCAGTTTCTCAAAGTCCAGCGTTACCACGCCCAAGTGGTGGAGATCGAAGATCTGACGTACGATATCAAGCGCATCGTGTTGAAGCTGCTCGAGCCGGACACGATCGACTCTAAGCCTGGCCAGTACATTCAGTTCGAGGTCCCCGGGACCAACGAATTCCGCGCCTACTCCATGGCCTCGCCTCCCAGTTGGAAGCACGCCATCGAGATCATCGTACGCCTTGTGCCGGGTGGATTATGCACTACTTACATTTTCACCCGTCTACAAGTGGGAGACGAAGTGTATCTCACTGGGCCGTACGGGGACTTTTACTTGCGCGAGGATTCGCCCCGCGACATCCTGTGTGTGGCAGGTGGCTCTGGGGTGGCCCCGATCAAGTCCATCATCACCCACCTGTTTGAAAACGGCACCACCCGACGCGTGACCTACTTTTTCGGGGCCAGGGCGGTGAAGGACCTCTACTTCTACCACGAGTGCATCGCGCTGAGCAAGCAGCATCCCAATTTCACCTACATTCCAGCCCTTTCGGCCATGGACCCCGGGGATGAATGGGACGGTGAGACCGGGTTTATTCACACGGTGATTGACAAGAAGCTCACCAGCTGCGAGAACATGGAAGCCTACCTGTGCGGACCTCCGGTCATGATCGATGCGGTTATCGAGGTACTGAAACGCAAGGGCATGTCTGAGTCGTGTATCTATTTTGACAAATTTTGAAAGCCCTCGTGCCTGCTGCGCGGCCTCGCTGACGGGGTGTGACACATGTGAGACGACCGAGGGCACGGTGCTCATGTGAACGGGAGGTGCAACATGAGCGAAAGCTTTTGGCAAGGCAAGACGCCATGCTGGGAGATGCATGCATGCCCTCCGGACGTGCGACGGGAATGTCCGGCACCACACCACCCTGAGTACGCCTGCTGGACCTTGGGGGGCACCCCATGCAAGGTCAACCTGGTGGCCGGAATGGATGAGGACACCAGCATCTGCTACAACTGCAACGTGTACATGCGCTACGGCGGTGGACAGGAGATCGAGATTGCCCTCCCCAGCGAAGGGATGGCTCACTCCCGTCTTCTGCTGGAAATCGCCCACGCCTCAGGCTTTTGCGAGCAGCGCATGGCGCGAATGCGCGGTCGGCAGGACGAGCAATGTCATGGCTAAGCGAGGGAAAAGAGCGCATGGGAGCCGGGCGCCAGCAAGCTTTCTCGCCCGCCAAGTACCCACCCCAGCGCTTCGCGGGCGGTGCGCTAGACGTTTTCGGGGTGAGGCATCCTGAGGCTATCCCCAGCTGGCCAGTGAGTAGCCTGGAAGAGCCACAATTCTGGCTTCCTCGTACTGCATTGGTCCCCCATACACCCTTCATAGCCTCTCCACACGGTCTTTGTCTGCTTCAGGGAAGAGGCTCAAATGCGCGTTGGGGAAAGCGGGGGCGCAATCCCTTCCACGTTTGGCCCCACCGTGGTGGCTTACTCTGGCTGGGCAGAGCCGTGGGCGAACGCCAAGGCAGATTCGCACAGAGGGGCGAAACCCGCTTGTTGTCGACGTGCCGGCGCAACAGCCACAGCTGGCCGTGCTCAGTTCACTACGAGTACCAGCCGCACGATCCGTGCATGAACCCAATGATCCCGGCGCCTGGAGACGTGAAAAGGATGGAGAAAAGCCGGGCGTCGGCTACTTTCCCGCAGACAACGATGCATGCCACAGAACAACAGGATCCGGGAACGATAGAAGTGCAGCGCTCTGACCGGACACGACCATCGGGATGGCATGGCTGGGTCGATCCGCGCTGGGAAGGTTGCCTTCTTTTTTTCCTCATGGGGAATAATCGGTATGGCGCGAGAAACCGTATGCACTCCATGTCGCACCTGAAGCATGAGGGAGCTAAGCCACAGGGGGAAAGGGTCTGGAAGGAGAGGGTTTTGAAAGGCACCCACACGCCACCCCTCGAGCCTGGACCTGCGCTGAGTGCTCTGGGTGGGTCATCCCTTTCGAGACCCGTACACGACAACAATTATGATAGTAGAGCTGAAGGAGCCGGAGCATGCCAAGGGTAGAACTGCAACCGCTTCGCGAGTACCAGTTTTCTACAGACCTTGTGGTGCGCGTGACCGACCTGAACTATGGCGGCCACTTGGGTAACGACCGGCTCTTGGCGCTGGTGCATGAGGCGCGCGTTGCCTTCTTAGCCAGTCAGGGGTGGTCGGAAAAGAACTGCGGCGGAGTGAGCCTGATCATGGGCGACGCGGCGATCGTCTATCAAGGGCAGGCCTACGCTGGCGACACGCTCCGCTTCGAGGTAGCTATGGGCGAGCCAAGCCGTTGCGGCTTCCGTCTCTTCTATCGCGTCACGCGGGTTTCTGATGGCAAGCCTGTGGCGCTCGTGGAGACAGGTATGATCTGTTTTGACTACACGACCCAGAAAGTCCGACCGCTGCCAACAGAGGTCAGGACTGCGTGCGCTTAGCACGCGTGGCTCGGAGCTTTGAAGGGCGCGTGGTGTTCCCAATTTCGGCAAGAGGCTCCAGCCCTTTTCCCAAAACTGGGAATAGGTTCGGAAACTACTGCACGTGGGCTGTCAATCGACTCGGCAACACATTGATAATGTTGACGAGATGTGTCATCTTGCAAATGGGGCGCATGGCACGGTGTTTGTGCAACAAAGAATCTGCAATATGGTCCTGGGCTGTGGCTCTGTGAAAACAAAGGAAGTCGAGGAATGGCACCTCATCAGGTGACCGCGGATGTAGATGCCGTGCGAGGGCGTCTTTCAGGCGAACGGAGCTCCCAGGGGGCTGGCTTTTCATTAGCCACGCGCGTGGTCAACAGCGAATTCGTGAGGCGCGTACGCGACCTCAGCGGGGTCGACCCGCGCGAATGCTACCAGTGCGGCAAGTGTTCCTCCGGGTGCCCCATGACTCCGGAAATGGACATTATCCCCAGCCAGGTCATCCGTCTGCTGCAGCTTGGCCAGGAACAAGAGGTCTTGGGGTGCAAAACGATATGGCTGTGCGCCTCGTGTTTCCAGTGTTACTCCCGCTGCCCCAAGGGGATCGACTTTTCCCGGCTGGCCGAGGCCCTGCGCATGTTGGCCATGGCGGCCAAGGTTGAGTACCTGGCTCCTGAAGACGTGCCGTCGGAGGTGCTCCAGGAGGCGCCCCAGCAGGCGCTCGTCAGCGCCTTCCGCAAGTATGGCTTGTGACGGCCGGGACTGAGCCGAGGGACTGGGCATGAAACTCTCCTACTACCCCGGGTGCACGCTCAAGGACAAGACTACTCATTTGGACGAGACCACAAAGGCGTCCACGCGCGCGCTAGGCATCGAGCTCCAGGAGCTTGAGACGTGGACCTGTTGCGGCGCTACCTATCCCCTCACCGAAGAAAAAATCGCCAACCTCATCCCCCAGATTCGCATCCTGCGCAACGTCCGGCAAGCTGGCAATGAGCAGGTGACTACTACCTGCGCCTTTTGCTACAGCACGCTCAAGCGCGCCAATCGTGCGATTGCGCTGGACCCGATGCGCCGCCAGCGAGTGAACGCTTTCCTGCGTGACGACGAACCGGTGCGACCCTACAAAGAGAAGACGGAAACGCCGGGCGACTACGAGGGAGAGGTTGCCGTCCTTCATCTCCTCGAAGTATTCCGTGACCAGTTCGGTTGGGATAAGCTAACCAAGGCAGTCAAGAAGCCTTTAGACGGCTTGAAGGTGGCGCCGTACTACGGCTGCAAACTCCTCAGGCCGCCGAAAGAGATGGAATTCGACGACCCGGAAAACCCCACCACATTTGAGAACTTTTTGTCCGCACTGGGCTGCGAGGTGGTCGACTTTCCTTTCAAGTCCGAGTGTTGTGGTTCATATCTTTCGCTCTCTGCGCCAGACGCCGCCTCGCGCGTCTCTTACTTGATCCTCAAATCGGCGATACAAAACGGCGCCGAGGTGGTCGCCTTGAGTTGCCCCCTGTGCTACTACAACATGGATTTGCGCCAAAGGGACATCGCCCGGCTGTATGCCGGATTCCGTCAGGTGCCGGTCCTTTTTTTCACCCAGCTCCTGGCAGTGGCCTTGGGACTCGATGAAAAGATCCTCGGGCTGGAGCGACACTACGTGGACGTGCGCCCGATCTTGAAACAGAAGAACCTAATCCAGTAGGTGGAGAATGAAGCGGATCGGCGTTTTTGTCTGCCATTGCGGACACAATATCGCAGGCGTGGTCGATGTAAAACGGGTAGCAGCCGAGCTGGCCAAGTACCCAGGGGTGGTGTTTGCCACTGACTACATCTACATGTGCTCCGAGCCGGGACAGGCCCTGGTGCGGGAGAAAATCAGGGAGCTCAATCTTGAGGGGGTCGTGGTAGCAGCTTGCTCCCCGACGTTGCACGAGCTGACCTTCCGGAATGCAGGACGTATGGCTGGGCTCAATCCCTACCAGGTGGAAATTGCCAATATCCGCGAGCAGTGCAGTTGGGTACACAGCGACGGCGCGCAGGCCACCGCAAAGGCTTTGAAGATTGCCAAAAACATTGTGGAAAAGGTGCGTTACAATGAAGCCTTGGAGCCGGTGCGGGTGCCGATTACCCCTAGGGCGCTCGTCATCGGCGGGGGGATCGCGGGCATTCAAGCTGCCCTGGACATTGCTGATGCGGGCTACGAAGTGGTGCTGGTGGAGCGCGAGCCCTCCATCGGGGGACACATGATTCAGCTTTCCGAGACATTCCCCACGCTGGACTGCTCTCAGTGCATCCTCACGCCCAAAATGGTGGCAGTTGCCCAGCATCCCAAAATCAAATTGTTGACTTACTCGGAGGTGGAAGATATCTCCGGCTACATCGGCAATTTCAAGGCGCGAATCAGGCGCAAAGCCGCCTACGTGGACTGGGATGTGTGCACAGGGTGCGGCGTCTGCGTGGAAAAGTGCCCTAAGAAGGTTCCCTCAGAGTTCGAGCGTTTTCTGGGGATGCGCAAAGCCATCTATACCCCGTTCCCTCAGGCGGTGCCGAACAAGCCGGTTATCGACCGGGCAAACTGCACCTATTTCCTCAAAGGAACCTGCAAGGCGTGCGAGAAATTCTGCGAGGTGAAAGCCATCCGCTGGGAACAGGAGGACCAGTACTTCACCGAAGAGGTGGGAGCGGTGGTGGTGGCCACCGGTTATGATACCTATCCGATCGCCAACTTGGGCGAGTACGGTGGGGGGAAGATCAAAGACGTCATAGACGGGCTCGCCTTCGAGCGCCTGCTCTCGGCTTCTGGGCCTACCGCTGGGCAGATCCGCCGGCCCTCGGACGGGGCGGTGCCGAAGGAGGTGGTCTTTGTGCAGTGCGCCGGCTCGCGCGACCCAGAGCTGCACAAAGCCTACTGCTCCAAGATCTGCTGCATGTACACCACCAAGCATGCCATGCTCTACAAACATGCCGTGCCCGACGGGCAGCCCTACGTTTTCTACATCGACATGCGCACCAACGGGAAGGGGTACGAGGAGTTTTATCAGCGTGCGATCGACGAGGAAGGGGTCATCTTCCTGCGGGGGAAGGTTGCGAAGATCTTTCAGGACGGCGACAAGGTGATGGTGTGGGGCGCTGACACCCTCACTGGGCGCAAAGTGGAGATTGCCGCCGACATGGTAGTGCTCGCCACCGCGATGATCCCCAGCGTGGGCACCGACGAGTTGGTGAAGCGCATCAAGATAGGATGTAGCGACGGTGGCTTTCTGTTGGAAGCGCACCCCAAGCTGCGCCCTGTGGAAAGCATGACTGCCGGCTTCTTCCTGGCCGGATGTGCGCAGGCGCCGAAGGATATTCCCGAAGCGGTGGCGCAAGCCAGTGGTGCAGCAAGCAAAGTGGTAGGTGTGTTTGCCCAAGAGGCGATGGCGCACGAGCCCACCATCGCCTGGGTGGACGAGGAGCTGTGCAGTGGGTGCCACATGTGCATCCCCGTCTGCCCCTATGAAGCACGGGAGTTTGACAAGGAAAAAGGTATCGCGATCGTCAAAGAGGCGCTGTGCGAAGGGTGTGGCGCCTGCGTGGCCACCTGTCCGTCCGGTGCCACTCAGCAGCGGAACCTGACCGACGTGCAGATCGAGGAGATGATCACCGTCAGCCTGATGGAGTAGACATGTTTGAGCCAAAGATCATCTGTTTTTTGTGCAAGTGGTGCACTTATGCCGGGGCTGATCTGGCTGGCACCTCGCGCATGAAGTACAAACCGAATGGGGTCAACATTCGGTTCCTTTGCTCAAGCCGCGTCGACCCCCAGCACGTGTTGTGGGCATTCAAGAGCGGTGCAGATGGGGTCTTGTTGGGCGGATGCCACCCCGGCGACTGCCACTATCAGGAAGGCAACTACAAGACGCTGCGGCGCGTCACTTTGATGAAGAAGATGCTGCAACAGCTTGGCATCGAGGATGGACGCTTGCGTCTGGAGTGGATATCGGCGGCCGAAGGACGCAAGTTCGCTCAAACCATGGACGAGTTCACCGAGCAGATCCGGGCCCTGGGGCCGCTCAAGTTAGAGGTGTGACAGAGGAGGCTTCGGAATGGCTGAGGGCAGTGCCCAGCAGAGAAGTGATCTTGTGCCCATCTACATCATGGGCAAGAAGTACGAGGTCCCTTCCAGCCTGACCATCCAAAAGGCGATGGAGTACGCAGGCTATCAGCTCATCAGAGGGTGTGGCTGTCGCGGGGGTATCTGCGGCGCCTGCGCCACGGTCTATCGCAAACCCGGCAGCTACCGCATCGAGGTGGGGCTCGCCTGCCAGACAGTGGTAGAACCGGACATGTACCTGACGCAGATTCCTTTCTTCCCCGCAAACAAGGCGATCTACGACTTGGAAAAGCTGCGCCCGGTAGGAAGCGAAGTGGCCAGGCTGTATCCGGAGATTTTCAAGTGCATCGGCTGCAACACCTGCACCCGTAGCTGCCCCATGGACATTGAGGTGATGCAGTACATCTCCGAAGCCATTCGCGGCAACATTGAGGCAGTAGCCAAGCTGTCATTTGACTGCGTCATGTGTGGTCTGTGCGCGGCGCGTTGCCCTGCCGAGGAGGTGCAGTACAACGTGGCAATCCTCTGCCGTCGCTTGTACGGCAAGTACATCGCACCCCGTGCCGAGCATCTTGCCCAGCGCGTAAGGCAGATCGAGGAGGGGCGGTACGAGGCCGACTTGCGCGAGTTGATGAAAGCGCCTAAGGATGTGCTCAAGAAGCTGTACGCAGAGCGGGAGGTGGAACCAGATATGAGCGACGAGTCCTGGGTACCTCAGGACTCGCGCCACCTGTAGCTGTGCACTGCTCCGAGGCGGGCTCGGCTCCCGGGAAGGTGAGAGCGCCCACACTTGTGGAGACAGGAGGTCAAGAATGCCGTATACGCCCGAGTTGCGAGAGCTAATCAAAGTCGTTGAGAAGACTCGGCCGGCGCGCGTGGAAAGGAAGAAAAGGGGGGAGGAGTTTCCCGCAATCCCAGTAGAGAAGCGGGCCGAAATACTCCGCAAGTACCATCCCGACTATATCGAAGGTACACGACGCGAGCTTAAGGTTGGGCCAAGCAAGGGGTACGCCATCGCCCACGAGTATGCAGATCTGCTGGAGGCGCGCAGCCGCATTGACCCGGCCACTTTTCCTCTCCAAGAGGTTCATTACGAGACCGACGTGCTGATCATCGGTGCGGGCGGCGCAGGGAATGCCGCAGCCCTCATGGCCCGCCAGCACGGCGCCCGCGTCATCATCGCCACCAAGCTGCGCAACGGCGATGCCAACACCATGATGGCAGAAGGAGGCATCCAGGGTGCCAGCAAGGTGGAAAAGGACTCGCCGTACTACCACTACTTGGACGTCATGGGCGGGGGCCACTTTACCAATGACCCGGAGCTGGTCTACACCTTGGTGATGGAGGCGCCCAAGGTGCTGGCCTGGCTCGAGAGCTTGGGCATGATGTTCACCAAGTTCCCGGACGGCCGCCTGCAATCGATGCACGGTGGCGGCACCTGTCGCAAACGTATGCATTACGCCGGGGACATCACTGGTGCCGAGATCATGCGCACCCTTCGCGACGAGGTGCGCAACCATCCGGAGATCAAGGTCCTCGAGTTTAGCCCGGCTGTGGAGCTGGTGCTCAATGAGCATGGCCACTGCGCAGGGGCTATCCTCTACAACCTCGAGACCGAGGAGTATCACCTCGTCAAGGCCAAGGCGGTCATCCTTGCGACCGGCGGAAGCGGACGCCTTCATGTGCAAAAGTTCATGACCACTAACCATTACGGCGCCACCTTCGACGGCGTAGTGCTCGGCTATCGTGCCGGCGTCCCCGTCTGCTTTCTGCACACCGTCCAGTATCACCCCACCGGTGCTGTCTTCCCAGAGCAGGCTGAGGGGCTGTTGATCACCGAAAAGTTCCGCGGCGCTGGCGCCAACCTGGTCAACATCGACGGTGAGCAATTTGTCTACGAGCGGGAGCCCCGCGACGTGGAGTCGGCCTGTGTCATCCGCGAATGCTCCCCGGAGGTGAACAAGGGCATCCGCACGCCTACAGGCAAGGTGGGCGTGTGGCTGGATTCGCCGATGATCGACCTGCTCATGGGTGAGGGCACGGTCAAACGGGAGTTCCCTGGCAAGGCCATTCTTTTCCGGCGCTATGGGATCGACATCTCCAAGGAGCCGATGCTCATCTATCCGACCCTCCACTACCAGAATGGGGGGCTGGAGATCAACAGCAAGTGCGAAACGTGCGTGCCAGGGCTGTACGCGGCAGGAGAAGTGACCGGCGGCGTGCACGGCGAAAACCGGCTCATGGGCAACTCGCTGCTGGACGTGACAGTATTCGGGCGCATTGCTGGGGTGACAGCCGCGGAGTATGCGAAGAACGTCAACGACAATAGCGCGCTCACCCTTGACCACGTGGTCGCCTTCCACCACGAGCTGGAGGAGGCGGGCATTGTTACCGACAGGGTGGCTCCCATGCTGCTGCCCGACTACTCGAACCCCGAGGTGCGCAAGCGGCAGCTGACCACCGTTTACCGCGGCACGCTCCGCTGAAACCGTACCAGACCGGAGAGAGGTTTTCTAGCTCAGCGAGGGTAGAGGTCATGGCCAAACCGAAGGTTGCTTTCTACTGGAATGCTTCGTGTGGTGGGTGCGAAGAGGCAGTGGTGGACCTGGCCGAGGACATCCTCAAAGTCGTCGAGGCCGTGGACATTGTCTTTTGGCCGGTAGCCTTGGATTTCAAGAAGGCCGACGTGAAGGCCATGGGCGACGGCGAGATAGCAGTGTCGTTCATCAACGGCGCGGTGCGCACCGAGGAGCAGGAGGAGATGGCCAAGTTACTCCGCCAAAAGTCCCAGCTGGTGGTGGCATTTGGCTCGTGTGCCCACTTGGGAGGAGTGCCTGGCCTGGCTAATTTCTGGGATCGCCAGAGCATTTTTGAGCGGGTATACAAGGAAGTGCCTTCGGTGGTCAACGCCGAGCAGGTGGTGCCGCAGCAGCACGTGTCCACCCCCTACGGCGACTTGCACCTTCCCGAGTTCTATGACACCGTGCGCACCCTGGACCAGGTCATTGACGTGGACTATTATTTGCCCGGCTGTGCGCCCCCACCTGATCTGATCATGAACGCGGTGACCGCCATTCTCAAAGGGGAGCTTCCTGAAAAGGGCGAGGTCTTGGCCCCGCCCAGGGCCCTGTGCGACACCTGCGCACTTAATGAGACCAAGCCGGAGAAGATTTCCATCAAGGAAATCAAGCGCGTCTCCTTGGTTCCAGTGGACCCGCAGAAGTGCTTCTTGGCCCAGGGGATCATCTGCCTTGGTCCGGCCACGCGCGGGGGGTGCGGTGAGCGCTGCATCAACGCCAACATGCCGTGCCGAGGGTGCTTCGGCCCCACCAAAGGGGTCATCGACATGGGGGCCAAGTTCCTCTCCGCACTGGCCTCAATTGTTGACGCGAACGACCCTGCTGAGGTAGAAAAAATCATGGACTCCATAATCGACCCGGCGGGCCTATTCTACATGTACAGCCTGCCCAAGTCGATCCTCCGGCGCAAGAAGATGGAGGCCGCACATGCCTAAGAGAGTGACCATCGATCCCATCACCAGGCTGGAAGGCCACGGCAAGATCGAGATTTTTCTCGATGATAAGGGAAACGTGCAGAAGGCATTTCTGCAGATTCCAGAGCTGCGCGGTTTTGAAAAGTTCGCGGAAGGACGCCTGGCCGAAGAGATGCCGCGCATCACGCCGAAAATCTGCGGCGTCTGTCCCACAACGCACCATATGGCCTCTGGCAAGGCGCTGGATGACCTCTACAAGGTAGACCCTCCGCCGGCGGCAAAGAAGATCCGCGAGCTGATCAACTCGGCCTTTATGGCAGAAGACCACGCCCTGCACTTCTTTTTCCTTGGCGGGCCGGATTTCATTGTCGGGCCCAAAGCACCCCCAGGGCAGCGGAATATCCTGGGCGTGATCCAGCAAGTAGGCCTGGAGGCCGGCAAGACGGTCATCGACATCCGCAAGCGCCTGCGCAGTGTCATCACCAAGCAAGGCGGCAGGGTCATCCACCCGGTCTGCAACCTGCCGGGCGGGGTCTCCAAAGGTGTGTCCAAGGAGGACCGCCAGGAGTACATCCAGATCGGCAAGGACGCGGTGGCCTTTGCCCAGTTTGCCCTGAAGGCGTTCGACGATATCGTGCTCAAGAACAAGGCCTACCTGGACGTGGTGGTGGGGGATGTGTACAGACACACGACCTACTACATGGGCCTGGTGGACGAGAAGAACCGCGTGAACTTTTATGATGGCATGGTGCGCGTGGTGGATCCATCGGGGCGAGAGTTTGCGAAATTCCACCCGCGCGAGTACCTGGCTCACATCGCCGAGCATGTGGAGCCGTGGAGCTACATCAAGTTTCCCTATCTGAAGGCCGTAGGGTGGAAGGGGTTTGTCGATGGGCCAGACAGCGGTGTCTATCGAGTGGCACCGTTGGCCAGGCTCAATGCCGCCGATGGCATGGCTACGCCGCGTGCCCAGGAGGAGTACGAGAAGATGTTCTCGACCCTGGGCAAACCAGCCCACAACACGCTCGCCTACCACTGGGCCCGGCTCATCGAGCTCCTCTACGCTGCGGAGCGCTTCCTGGAGCTGGCCCAGGACGAAGAGATTTTGGACCCGAACATCCGCACCATCCCGACACAAATCCCCACCGAGGGTATCGGAGTGGTAGAGGCACCGCGCGGCACCCTGTACCACCATTACCAGACCGACGAGCGTGGGGTCATCACAAAAGCAAACTTGATTGTGGCTACGGTGAACAACGCGGCGGCTATTGCCATGTCGGTGGAGAAAGCGGCGCAGGGGCTCATCAAAGGTGGCGAGGTCTCCGAGGGGCTGCTGAACATGGTGGAAATGGCATTCCGGGCCTACGACCCCTGCTTTGCATGCGCCACCCATAGCCTGCCCGGCGAGACGCCCCTCGAGGTGAACATTCGTGACCAGCGCGGGCAGGTGGTGCGCACCATTCGGAGATGAAGACGCTCGTCCTGGGGATGGGCAATACCCTCCTGGCGGATGACGGCGTGGGGATTTACATTGCCCGGGAAGTACGCCGTCATCTGCCAGCGGGGGAGGTTGAGGTTGTCGAAACGCAGCTGGCGGGGTTTTACCTCGCTGAACTGCTCAATGGGTATGAGCGTGCCATTGTCGTCGATGCGGTACGCACCGGGAAATACCCCCCGGGCACCATCCGCTGGTTAACCCTGCAGGAGTTGGGTACATCGTCACGGTTCCTTTCCGCGCATCACCTTGGGCTGCGCACGGCAGTAGAAGTGGGCCGAAAGATGGGCCTCAACATGCCCCAGGTCGTGCACGTGCTCACCGTCGAAGTAGTGGACACCGAGACATTTGCTGAAGGGTGCACCACGGCCGCAGTCTCAGCAGCGATTTCCCACGCCGTGCGGGAGATTTTGGCTTGTCTTCAGCAAGCTTGAGGGCCACGCCTCCTCGCTGTTTGCCGTTCTCGCCTCCTTACGTCCAAAAACCCTTGCGTTTCCGTTGCGAATTTTGTATAATTAGCGCGACCTTTGCGCGAGAGGCGATCCGAGGCTGCATCGCCCGAGCGAGTACTGGCGCGTGAGCCCTCGCGGCGACACCAAGCAACGCAAAGGCTGCCGGACGGAACAGAGTACCCTCAGGGACCGACGAACGCCCAGGGATTGTCGCGAGACGGCCCATAAGGTGCAACAGAGTTGCAGCGGGGCGAAAGTACTCCAGATTCCGTGCATTGTAAGCCGTTGTTTTCCCTTGCGCCCCTATAGCTCAGTATGGATAGAGCAGTGGTTTCCTAAACCATGTGTCGCAGGTTCAAGTCCTGCTAGGGGCACACAGCTCAGCAAGAACCACATGACGCGGAGTAACCATGCTCAAGCCGAA
>JAPDPR010000052.1 GCA_034506335.1 candidate division KSB1 bacterium | reverse complement strand
AACGCTGCGCAGCTATTACGCTGTGCTGGCGGGGTTCAGGTTTCAATCCTTGTTTTGCTGGATCGGCCTCTCGAACCTCCTTCCTCACTTGCGCCCCCAACTGCGCCCCCAAGTTTCAATCCTTGTTTTGCTGGATCGGCCTCTCGAACGGATTTAATCCGCTCGCTATCGCTATAAGTGGAGTGTTTCAATCCTTGTTTTGCTGGATCGGCCTCTCGAACACTTGACCATGCGAGTCCGTTATACCGCGAACTTGGGGTTTCAATCCTTGTTTTGCTGGATCGGCCTCTCGAACAGGAGAAAGGTTTTGGTGCGGGAGATTCCGCCAGAAGGTTTCAATCCTTGTTTTGCTGGATCGGCCTCTCGAACAGGTCTGTCCGACCAACTAAATGTCAACTCAGCACTTAGCCTGGTTTTCTCGTCGCGCATTCTGCCATTGCCAGGGACTGCAAAGACCCCCCAAAGGGCCCGCACGCAGCTCTCCCGCAGCCACAGAAGGACCCCCACTAGTCTGATTTTCCATCAGTTGGAGCGCGCAATTGCTGCCCTTCATCATAAATTCACGACAGGCATAAGGCCAGGCTCGCCGATTCCGCACTCACACGCACAGGTTGCGATAGCAGCAGTCGGCGCACTGCGCCGCCGTGCCACGCTGGCGCGGGAAGCGGCCGCTTTGAATGATGCGTAAGACCTCCTGAACAGCTCGTCGCGCCGTGTGAAAATCATTGGGCCTGAACGGTACCTCGCGCAGAAAGTTCTTCGACCGCACGTACACCAGATAGCCACGGGTCACGGGTGCGGCGAACGCTTCGCTGATGAGCAGAGCTTGAAGACACAGCTGCGTCCGGTGAGTGCCAAAGACAAAGGGGCGGTACTCGGCAAACTTGTATTCCAGGGGGGCCAAGGTACCATCCGCGAGCCATAGCACCTCGTCCACAATGCCGCGAAGCTGCAGGGTCGGGCTGGCCAAGTACACCGACACCGCTTTCCGCACCACGTTGATGCGTTTGCGCAGGTAGTCGGGGTTGATTTTTATCTTGCGCGCGTGAACTTCGCGCCCCATTAGCACCTTGAAGCGCGTCTCCTCGTGCTCAGGAATACCCAGGCACTCCTCAAAGTAGGTGAAGCGAGGGCAGAACAAGTACGCCATGGCCTGGGTGATGGTTATGCTGACGGCGGGTGTTTCAGAGAAACAGAGCTCTGACTTCATCGGTTACCAACTCCTTATCGAACGCCTGCCCGAGAAGCCGCACGTGCCCGAAATCTTCCCGGCACATGGGGAATATGTACACAGAATCGCGTTGCTCATCGATGAGGTGTTTGATGCGCAGCGCGAGCTCGTCCACCTGTGTGGCGTTGAGCTCCCCAAGGAAGACGGACTTTTGCACCCGATAGATGCCTGCGTTCAGGCATGCCTTGGCCACTTTGCTGCGCACCGGATTCTTCTCGATGTCATACACCACCCACACGAGCATCTTGCTGGTCTCCCGCAGGTTGAGCGCTCTGGGCCTGGTCGGGCGGGGACTCCTGGCTCCTCTTCGCCTCGGCCTTGCGCAGCAATAGGTTTGCGACCCGGTGGCATTCGTACTGGATGATGTCGCGCCGCATGATGTTACGGCCCCGGTAGCGTACCCGCTCCTCCAGGCGTGAGTTGAAGGCGGAGATGAGCAGCTTCTTGCCCTCGCTATTCAGGCTCACTCCGTTGTGCAGATAGTCGAAGTGTTCCCTCCTCACCTGCCTTTTGCTGAATAGGTAAAAGGTGGTCTCCTCGGCGATGATGCGGAAGGGTTCGATGAGGTCAAAGACCAGGGACTTTTTGTTGTAGTTGTCCGCGTGCAGGAAACCCACGAAAGGGTCCAGCCCTGCGAGGAGGCACGCTCTTTCCACCATGCTGTAGAGGATGCCGTAAGCATAGTTGAGCATAGCGTTGAACTCGTCCTTCGCAGGCTGGCGACTTCGACCCTGGAACTTGAATGGCTCTGGGATGAGGAAGCTGAGGGCGGCGAAATACGCGCGCCCGGCTCCGCCTTCGATGCCCATCACTGCCGAGCGCCTTTGCTCGATGCTGCCGCTGAGCTGGTGGAGCTCAGCGAGCGCCGCGCGTAGGCTGCCAAGATATCGCTCGAGCTCCTCACTCTTGCCTGGGCGGTGGCGGCCCAGTTCCTGCAGGAAGTCGATCTGATGTTGCACTTTAGTGCTCACCCACTCCAGCACCAGTTGGAAACCCAGTTCTGCTTCGCTCGCCTCGAGCTGCAGGCGTCGGATCTTGGTGGTGGACCCCAACTTTGACTGCCAAATGCGGGCGAATGGGTGGCCGGTCTTGTCCAGGAACACCACGTCCACGTTGTTCTGGATCGCCAACTCGATGGCGTCGGTGGAGAGTGAGGCGCCAGTGGTGATGAGAATGGTCCGCACCTTCTTTGCCGAAACCAGGCGTTTTTCCTCGCCCGCTTTGAGCTCGAAGCAGTCGCCTGTCTTGCCAAGAAAAGTGCCGAAGGTGTTTATGACCAGTTGCATGATGACTATGTTTCCTCACCGTTTGTTCTTTGCCTCGGGCTGGCTGGCATTCAAATGATCACCTCGGTTGATTCCGGCTGTGCAGAGAGGCCGGCCAGGCCAGTTTCCGGCGAATAGTCCTCGGGTTTGTTCAGTACCCACAACCAGTCATTGAACTGGTGGGCGATACTGTTTGCGAGCTGCCGATGGACGGGCACGGTGAAGCAGTGGACCAGTGTGAGGATGCGCTTTCGGTCCTCAAATGACCGGCAGTGCGGCGTGCGGCCATCGGCGAGCAATGCCAGTAGTTGACCGGGTCCTTCTGGGGCGTAGTGCGCCAGGAGGCTCTGTGCATAGGTGGGCACCATGTCGGCCCCGCAGGGAACAAAGACCTCTACGCGCGAGTAGTCTTGGGCAAATGGCTCCAATCCGGCGAGATCAGACCACTTGCCAATGGCGGCATTCTCCAGGCGCTGGAGACATGCCTGGTAGGCATTCTCTTGCCAACAGCGGGCGAAATAGGTGGCGAGAAGATGGGTCGTGTCGCTCTCGGAGAAGCACTGATGCTCGGAAAGGAGGGCGTCGGTCTGGCGCCGCGCGGTGGAGTCCGTATACACGTGCTGACGGGAATCCTTGCCATCCGGACGGAGGTAAGGGAAGACTTCCACGGTGGCTATGTCGCTCTCGCCGTGGCGGTTAGCCCGTCCGGCCACCTGGGCCACTGCGGGGAAGACGGGGAGCGCCCGCAGAATGCGCTCAAAGCTCAGGTCAACGCCCGCTTCAAGCATTTGGGTGCAGACCACCACGGCCGGCTGCTGGTTCTTCAGAAGCTGACGGATTTCCTGAATGCGCGCGTCTTTGTGGCCCGGGAGCATGACTGCCGTCAACAGTGCGCAGGCGTGAGGCAAATCCAGTTGCCGCAGGCGGCTATACACCTCCACAGCATCGGCCACGGTGTTGACGACCACTGCCAGCGCCCGGTGTCGGCGTGCGTGCTGGCGCACCCAGTCGGCCACCTGTTCGGCCTGCATAGGGTCGGGTGAGAAGTGGACCTGGTAGCGGGGGTGGGCCGGTACTTGATCATTCAGAGGCAGGCACGTCTGTTCCAGGCCGCCGCTTGTCGGCGGAAGGGTGGCGGTATTGAACAAGACCTGTGCTCGCCATTCATTGCAAGCCGAGCCCAGGGCATAGAGGAACAAGTTCCACACTGCGACGTCAATGATCTGTGGTTCGTCGATGATGACGAACGCCTCGCGGAGGGCACGGGCTCGCACGCTGTGCTGTGCTCTGCGCGGGAAAAGAACACGGAAGAGCTGGTTGAAAGTAGTGAGCAGCACGGGCGCCTGCCAGCTGTCCAAGGCCTCCACGTCATCGTCGTCCCGTTGCTGCAAAAGCGCAAGGCTGTGGTGCTGGAGCAGTGGCAGAGAGGTGGCTGAGTGGATCTCTTCGGCTGCCTGGGAGAGGATGGAAAGGTAGGGCGCCACGAAGACGATCCTGTTGCACCGTGCCTCAGCTACGGCCTCCAGGGCGACGCGGATGCTGGTGAGCGTCTTGCCGTAGCCGGTGGGCAAGGTGAGGGAAAAGAAGGTGCTAGTCGCGTTCTCTTTGTACCGGGCAACCGCCTGATGTTGGAGTTCGGCGCGCGCCGCGATGAGCCGGGGGGCCGCACCCGCCGCCAATTGCTCCTGTGCTCTGGTTTTGCAGAAGGCATGCAAATGGAGGAGGGCACTCCTTGCCTCGTCGGGGTCTAAGGCGACAGCGTGAAACTGACCGGCATGGTAGCGGTCGGCACTCACCAGGTTGGCGCACAGCTGCGGCAGGCGCAGGCCCACATGGACGGAGCAAGGGTGTTGGTGTTCGCGTGGTGGCGATTGGGTGCGAAAGAAGCGCACATGCCTTTCCCACACATCCCCGTATCCTTCAAGCCAGTCGGCGAAAGAGGCTGCTTCGGCGCGCAAGTCAGGGAAGTAGGAGCGCACAAGTTCCATGAGGCCGGCGAGATCGCACGTGTGGAGCATCACAGTTAGCTCCTGAGTGGACCAGGCCTTTTCCCACGGTGGTCGGGTATCGAGGTCGTCGAGCTCGTCGTGGTGGCAGTAGATGACGCGCGTCCAGTCGACGAGGAGGTCGCGCAGGCGTTGTTTCTTTTGCGAGTCCACGGCCCAGGTGGAGATAAGCCCTTCTGCCAACCAGGCAAAGAGCACCGCACCCAGCGGTGCATGCGCTGGACGGTTCTTGGTCTGTGCGCGAACATAGGACTGCCACCCGGCTTGGCATTTGCCGGCATCGTGGAGCAACCCCGCGAGAAAGGCCAGCTGTTCCTCGTGCGGGCCGCTAGGGTTCCCACACCCCGCTGCTACCTGGCTGAGGTGTTCGTCGAGCAACCACTGGGTCGCGCCGGTGTCGGGTCGTGCTCGACACTCGGGAAGTGGCACTACCACAGACATACCACGCCTTCTTCCGGGATACAGTAGAAGCTCCAGAATGAGGCCGGACCCCGTGGGTTTGGCCTGAAGCGCAGGGGCGCGCCGTCCACCTCGTAGATGACTGCCACAGTGCCGCGAAAGCGCCTGTCACCCAGGTAGTCCTTGAGCAGGCCACCCACCCGTGCGTACTGGCGCCCGACTTCTGGGACGAGCTGGTGCACGGCCGGCGCGGGAACGACCGTCTGGCACAGAATCTCCTGTTGTGGGTCCGGCTCCAGCTCATGTGGGTCTTCCACCTCCTTGATCCACTTCGGGAAGGTCAGGCAGAAAGCGCTCCCCAGGTACGTGTGGTAATGGCTGCGGCTATCTTGCAGCAGCGCCTTGAGCTCTTCCTCAAAGGCTCCCGTGTAGTAGACCCTGTAGTGCGGTTTGACCACCAGCTCGATGGCGGTGGGGCGCCGAAAGCTCTTTTCATCCCCTCCGGAGACCCAGGACTTGCCGTGCATGCTTAGCTCCTGCGCCACAGTACGCACCGGGCCCAGCAGGCGGAGCCCGCATCGGGCCTGCTCTGGGAGCATGTCCAGACCGAGCATGGAGGCTATCAGCCCGCGGAGCGCTGTTCTTGTGATGAAAGGGTAGGTCGCCTGCGTGCCCATGGTGTCCGGGCGGCGGTAGTGGGCCACCGAACCCCTTAGGTCAAAGATAAGTACTTGCATGGGCTGTTCCTCTACGCCGAGGCCCAGGACATGCGTTCTCCGGCTATCTCGCCGGTCACGGAAAGCTGGGGATGTTGCCAGATGCGCACGCGATGAATCTTGGGGGCGGCGGTTTTCAGCCGAGAACCGAGGTTAGCCACGTCAATCGTTATGTCCGCCAACGCGGTTGGCGGCGTTGGTCCAAGCCAGGCGTCACGCTCGGGTAGCAGCTTGATCCCCTCTTCCAGGTAGCCCAGCCGGAAGTAGGGGTCATTGTATTCTACGTGGATGAGAAGCAAGGGCTGCTGGATCCCGCGGCCGCGTGCCTGGCGGCTGAGCGTCCCCCTCCACAAAGCTTCGAGGAGCATATCAAGGTCTTCGCCGCTCATGCCTGTGTCGCGGGCAATGGGGGCGCTCACCACCGCAGGCATGGCAAAGACCGCGAACGGGCAGATGTAGCTAGACCAAATCGTACCCATGGTAGCCCCTTCCTCGTCACCGCCCAGCTCTACATCTCCCTCGCGGGATGGCATCACCACGGTGCCTTGCACGTACTTGGTCTCCACCGGGTGGAGGGAGTGGGCCCAGCCGAACTGGACGGGCCCGCACTGGTTGAACGCCTTGCCGCCCACGCTAAACACCACGCCGAACACCCTGGCGTCGAAGGCGGCCTGGAAGAACTTTTCTCGTTCTATTTCCTTAGTGCGCTCGTTGTAAGCCTTTTCCAGGATCGACAGCGCCAGTCCCTCTCTGCCGCGCAGCTTGCCACTCTCCGTGAACTCTTTGCGTACGAAAATGAAGAGGTTCTTTGCTGGACCTCCGTCTGGGTAGCGCGCCAGGATGTAGTCGCGCACGTCGCGCTTGATGCTCACGTCGGAGAGGGAGATGCGACCGTCCTCCTCGCCAAATATGCGCCGCGCATCGCTGTCGCGCAGCGGATCGCGGTTCGGGATGCCGTCCTTCACACTCTTGACGAACAGCAGTTCTCCGGTATGGATCTCGGTACCCATGGCCTGCTCCTCCTATGGTGCTTCCTTACGGGCGCCCACCCTGGTCCAGGGTCCCCTGCAGGGAGTACCCCGCCCAGAAGGCACTCATGAATCCGTCCCGGTCCTTTTTCACTTGGTCCTCCATCTGCTCAAAGGACGCGAGCGTTACGCCCACCCTTTGTCGGAAGTCATTGCTGACATGAATCGTCGGGTAACGCGCTTCCACGTCGAAGAGCTTTACCAACCCTCTTTTCCACACTAGCTCGGGCGTCAAATCGGTTCCGTAGGTCATCACCCTGTGCTTCAGCAGGTCCTTACCGGTGGCGTTGTAGTACCAGCGGCCGAACTGACGGAGGAACACACCACAGGCGAACCCCAGCTCGGCTGGCGAGGCGAACGAAATGCTGGCCACCGGCTGCTGCTCAAGCATGGCCAACAACTCTTTCCAGTCTCGCATAGACATGTTTCCCCTCCTTTCTGTGTTAGATTCGAAGTAACCACTGTGCTCGGGAGTTTCTATCTTGCGCCACGAGTTGTATTCGTCTGCGAAGGCCAGAAGGGTGAGGAAGAAAGCGACCTCCTCTTTGATGAGGGAAGAGGTGTCTGGCAGGCGGTGGGCGAGGCTGTTCATGCGCGCGGCAGCGTACCGCACGGGACGGGAGACGTCCAGAGGGGCGCGACGCAGCACCGTCTGCAAGCAGTCCCACAGGAATGGGCCGCCAAAGCCTCGCGCCAACAGATACGGGACGGACGCATAGTTCTGTCGCCGGGTGCGGGCCCTTTCCTCGCCAAGCAGGGCGAGTACAGCCTCCCAGGCTCTGTCGCAGCTTTTGGTGGCGATGCGCCTCAGGGCGCGCAGGGTGGATGGGATTACATCCTGAATGATGGCGCGCACGTGCACATCGCCCCTGACGTAGTCCCCATGGAAGTACACGAGCGTCAGGCGGAACTCTGTCGCGTCCACCTCTTCGGGAAGAAAGAGGTCAAAGCCAATCACCGTTTCCATGTACTGCTCGGCAAAAGGACCTTCCTTTTTTGGCCGTGCAAGCATTGAGGCCAGGTTGTGCGAGTAAGCGGCGGCCAATGCAGGATCGGCCAAGAACGTATCGCTAAGGGGCAGCAGAAAACCGCTGCCATTGATGATCGTCAGTCGTTGCAGGTCGCCTCGGCGCTGCAGGCGCCGGCCCTCCGCGTCAGCTACGGGCGAGAACAGCTCGCGTGTTACCTCCGCATGCAAAGGCCGCACCATTTGCCCGAAGACCCGTGCCCCCAGCGTAAGTGCGCGACTGCAGTGCTCGCACAGCGCCACGCCCTCGATCCAGTGGGTTTCCTTACCCGCATGCGGGAGAGGACAGTTCCATTCCGGCAGGGCCCACGGCCAGGACTTGCAGTACGGTGCAATGACCCGACCCTCGCTGCCACAGACCGAACAAAGCCCCTGCTTTTCGCCGATTTCCGCCCCCTCCGCTACTTTCCCCTGCCAGGCCTGCTCAAGGAGAGCGTCGTAGTTTGCCACAATGTGCCGGCCAGGATAAAGCAGGCTGGGGCCAAGAGAATCCTCCGTGGGGTGGTCGGCGTAGGTGTAGGCTGACTGTGCTCCGTTCGGCTGCACAAGGACGATGATACCGAGCGTCTTCTCAGCCTCAGGCACCCCACTGCGCCTTATCTCATCGGCAAGCACCTCCGCCAGCTGGTGCAGTGTCGCCTCATTGAGCCGGAGCGATGGGGTGCGCTCGATCCGGCCCCGCAAGAAACGGTACACCTCCTCTCGTTCGCAGAATGACCTCCACGCTCCTGTTTTCTTGTCCTGCCGCACCAACCAAGCTGGGTAGACCGGTACGCCATAGCTACCCTGCGGGTTTAAGGGATTACCTCCGGTAGGGTATACAAACGGCGCGGAAAGCGCCCGGGTAAGGTCTACGGTAAAGTCCTTCTGCTTACCTTGCACACTCTCCTGCCCCCATACTTGGACGGGCAACGCCACCGGGCGCCCACGCTCTCCAGGAGGCGGCAGCTCGGCGACAAACACATGACGGTAGAAATTCTTGACTCTTTCGTCGCGCACGTCGGAAATGATCTGGAGTATCTCTTTGGCGCGCATGCCGCCAGCCAATAGAGGCCGGCCAACTCTGATGAGGTCTTCGATGAGCATGGAACCCTCCCACGCTGCTCAGGGGCGAACGCGCTCCACGGTGCCAAAACCACGCGATACCGATTTGCCCAGGCCAAAATAGTTGGGGATGAGAAAGTTGATGCGGAACTCGCCGGTGAACCCCAGCATTTGTACACCCTTTAATCTACACGGAGCCTCCTCCAGCAGGCTGCAGTCGGCTCGCAGAACTTCACGCACTGTGTATCCGAAGCTCTTGGCTAGTGAAAGACAATTCCCCACAAGAATCCGCTCTAGCAAGGACACGCGCTGAATTGTCTTGTGCAAGCGCCAGAAACGGCGGGCATTCTCCTGATTGAGAGCCAACCACGGCGTGACGAAACGGTAATCGATTGCCTCTTGGGTGTTCCCTAACAGGTCGTGTCGTTTGCGGATGGAAGCCTCCAGCACGGGCAGTTCGTCGGTGCCGATGGTGGTTTGATCTACTTCAAGCCAGAGTCGCGAAAGCAGCGCACTGCCCTCAGCGACGCCGATGAGCAGGGCCATGCTATCCAGTACCTTGAACTGGACGCGCGGATAGGTGTACAGGAGAGAACCGTCTGGCAGGTGATGGTGTAGGAGCACTTGCTGGGCAAACTTGCGGCCGAAGAAACCCCGGAGTTGCGGCGTTTCTCCGGGTCGGAGGCTCCTTCCCAGGCGTAACCGGTATTCGGTTATTTCAAGCTCGCAGAGACCATGATGCTCTTCCATGGCGCCCCCTGCCGTTCGATACCGACATTCAAGGGTAGGGCCCCTTCCACTTCCCCTCGTCGAGCGATGCACCCGAGGCCCACAGCCGAAAGTTGCGATACCTGTCGTTGCTTACCCGCTCCGGTGCATCCGCGATCGCGACGTGTCTTGTTAGCTCACGGGAGGACACGACGCCAGGCTGCGGCCCCCCCCGCCTCTTTCGCCCACGCCAAGAGACGGCCTCATCGGGAAGTTGCGGCACGGGAGGGGTATACGGGCACCTTGCGCTCGCGGTGCGCCGGTGCTCCTGTTGCCTCGGCAGCGGAATATACGAAACCTAGTGTCCTGATGCAACAGTTTTGATTGTTATCAGTGTTTTTCCCCTCGCAGCCGTGCCAGCGCAAAGCCCCCGTCGGGTGCCTTTTCGAGCGGCGGGGGCTTCAGTTCTGAAGGAACTTTTCTGTCTCCTTTGGACGTGTCCACAGGGTCTTTCTTCGCTCGTGGGCCCTCTCGGAGGCCCCCGGCCCCGTGTTTCTGACTACCTCACCAGCGCCATCTTGCCCACGGCGCGGAAGGGACCGGCCTCCAGGTGGAGGTAATAGACCCCCGAGCCCACCTGCTGTCCCCACTGGTTGCGCCCGTCCCACACGGCTGTGTGGTAGCCGGGCTCCTGCTGGCCCTCCACCAACGTCCGCACCAGGCGCCCCATCACGTCGTACACCACGAGCTTCACTGCCACCGTCCGCGGCAGCTCATAGCGAATCGTCGTGCAGGGGTTGAACGGATTCGGATAGTTCGGGCAGAGTCGATACTCCGTCGGCAGCGGTACCACCACGGTCACAGGCGGGTGCATGGTGACCCGACCGGCCAAGTCCACATCCGCCAGGCGGTAGTAGTAGGTTTCACCGGCTTTGGCAGCGGCATCCACATAGGAGTAGGTGCGGTCAGCGCGCGGCGGCACCAGCGTGGTAGTGAGCACCTCGTAGGGCCCGGCCGCCGTGAGGCTGCGCAGGACCTGGAAGCCCGCGTTGCCGATTTCCATAGCGGTCTTCCAGGAGACACTCACGCCCTCGTATGGCACAGGCTGCGCAGAGAAGGCCACCAACTCCACCGCCGTGCGAATGTCAACAGTCCAGGCATGGGAAACGGTGTCCTGGTTGTCAAATGCGTGCACGCTCACGATGTACTGACCCGGGAACCATTGCGCCGCCACAAAGAGGTAGGTGCTATCGCGTCCTACGGGCGTGGTATTCACCTTCCAGAGGAATCCCACCTTGTCTCCGTCCAAGTCATGGACCGACACGGTAAAGCGGCGCGTGTCGCCCCGCTGCAGAGAGAGGTAGGGCTCAGCCGGAGCAATCAGGGTGAACACCGGAGCGCGGTTCTTGTTCCGCACCACGATCGTCACCACGCGAACGGTTCGGGCTCCCTTGTCGTCCTGCGCCGTGAAGGTAATGGGGTAAGTGCCTGCTTGCTCGTAGGTCGGCAACCAGAGCAACGTGCCCAGTGCTGGGTTAAACGCTGCCCCGGCTGGCAGCTCGGTATGGCTCAAAGTGAATGGGTCGCCGTCTGGATCGGAAACTTGGACAAGGAGCACTACCTGCTGGCCCTCCTCCACCACCGTGTCGCCAGTGACGGTGATGGTGGGGAAGGCGTTGGCCACGGCCGTCGCCTGGAACACCAGGGGCGAGCCGCTCACGCCTGCCTTATAGGCCCACGCGGTTTGAAGCCCTAGGGCGTTGCCCAGTATCCAGTGTGCCGAGGCCACCCCTTGGGCGTCGCTGGCCACAGGCTGGTCTTCGATGAAGGTGCCCCCACCCGTGGCCGCGACAAAGTTCACCGTGGCATTAGGCACAGGGTTGCCGTAGCGGTCTTTGAGAATGACCCGCAACGGCTGTGGCAAGGGCATGCCTGGGGTACCAATTTGTGCGTCGCCCGCATGCTTGGCCATAGAGGCGGCAGGCCCGGCCTCGCCGTTAATCACAAAGTAGACCGGCGAGCCGCTCAATCCCACAGCCAGCGCTTTGAAGATGTTGGGGCCAGCAATGGGACCGAGAACCACGGTGGCGGAGGCAAGGCCCGCGCTGTCCGAGCTGGTGGGCTGCTGGTTGAGAATCGACCCGCCGCCGCTCACCACACTAAACTCCACCTGATAACCTGGGACCGGATTGCCGTAGGCGTCGGTCACGCGCACGCTGAGCTCACTGGGCAGCACCTTGCCTACCGTGCCCTCGGTGAGGTATTGTTCCTGGCTCATCTTCGATGCCTGCCCGGCTAGTCCCACGGCAGAAAAGGTGACCTGCCCGGGCACGCCAGGTGCGGTCACCCGTATGCTGTTCACACCAGCGCGCGTGCTAAGGCGATACCTCGCCTCGGCCATACCATAGGCGTCCGTGGTGTCCGGCAGCGGAGTAAGCCACTCTCCTGGTGGTTGGCTGGTGCAGGTGAAGGCGACGGGCAGCCCCCATACCGCACGCCCCTGCGCATCCAGTATTTTGACCACAAGAGGCTGAGTGAGGGGGGCATTCACCGGAGCGCTCTGGTTATCACCGCTGACTTTGAGGAGGGTGGTGGGAACGGGGATGACACCCTGACACTGGAAGCGCACCGGTGAGCCCGAGAGGTGCAGCGCATACGCGTCGACCACATTGGTGCCGGGATTGGGACCCAGAATCAGCCGTGTGCTGGCCAGTCCCTTGGCGTTAGAGGTGGCCGTCTGTGGGCCGACGATCCGTCCACCCCCGGAAACCACAACGAATTGCACCTGGTACCCACCTACCGGATTATCATTCTTGTCGGTGATCAACACGGCCAGCGACTCGGCGGCGACTGTACCCACATTGGCCACCTGGTTGTTCCCGGCGTAAGCGACCATGTTGCTGGCGGCAAGGGGGGTAAAGGTGACAATCGCGGAGTCAGCCAGGAGGACGTTCTCCAGCTCTACCCGGGCGCGAATCGTCTTCTCGCCGGCTTTGGTAGAGGCCAGGGTCCCACTCACACGCCCTTCGTTGGTGCTTGGCGTAGCTGGCTGGGTGAGGATGTTTCCACTACCGGAGGCAAGGATTGTGACCACGCGGCCGGGCACCGGGTTTCCGAATCGGTCGCGGAGTGTCACTACGACCAGCGACGTGGTCAGGCCGTCTGCAGGGACGGGTGACGTGGCCGAAATGGAAGATGCGCTGGGGCTGGGGGTATCGGCAGTGGCGCTGGCCACGAAGGTGAGCGGAGAGCCCTCTAAGGGGCTTACACCGTCGGTAGCACTAGCCTGGACGAGGTTGTTCGCCGCGCCAGCCAATGGCCCGAGCGTCAAACTGATGGCTGCCACGCCGCTGGCGTCACTGGTGCGGATGGCGATGGTATCGGCAGCACCGAATGTTCCTCCCCCTGCCACCACTCGGAACGTCACCGGGTGACCTGCAACAGGTGCGCCTACCGCGTCCACTACCTTGACCCGAAGTTCACTGGGCAATGCACGGCCCACCACGCCGATCTGGTTGTTTCCGGAGTCGATGCGGATGGCCCGTGCGGTGGAAGTGCGTGCCGAGGCCACGAAAACGACCGGCGCACCCGCAAGCGCTGTGCCCTGATAGCTCGCGGTGGCGTGAACCACGTTGTTTTCCACACCGGCTGAAGGACCAAGGCGATAGGTCGTGGTGGCGATGCCCGCGGCATTTGTGGTGTCGACCAAGGATGGTGCCAAAGCAGGACCGAGCGCGCCCCCGCCGCTCATGACCGTGAAGGTCACAGGGTGGCCAGGAACCGGGTGGCCGTACTGGTCGGTGACTAGCACCTGTAGAGGCCCAGGCAAAAAGTTCCCCACAACCCCAGTCTGGTGGTTGCCAGCATACTCCGCGATGCGCGCAGGAGGGGCACCGGTGGCTGTTGCCGCGAAGGTAACGGGCGAACCGTCGAGTTCTGTGCCCCCGAAAGATGCACGGGCCACCACCACCTGTTGCCCGGGCACTGTACCCAGAGTGAAGGAGACCTGTGCATAGCCAGTGGAATTCGTGGCCACCGTCCGTTCTGTCACCCCGTCGATGGTGCCACCGCCCTGCATGACGACAAAGGTGACACTGTGGGCAACGATTGGGTTTTGGAAGCGGTCCATCACCCGAACGACCAGGGGTGAGGGGAGGAGCGTTCCCGCCATGCCCACCTGCCCATTTCCAGACACCTGCACCAGGCGACGCGGGTCATCAGGAGTGGCAGAAGCGAAAAACTCCACCGACCCAGTGAGGCCTTGGCCTGTTGCGGTAACCTTGTTGTTGAACGTGCCCGCCGTCGTGCCAAGGGTGAGGTAGACTTGGGCCTGCCCGGCAGAGTCAGAGAGGACATCCTTATAGGCGAGGCTGTCGATGGTGCCGCCGCCCGCTGCGACCGTGAAGCGCACCGGGAAATTCGGCACGGCGTTGTCCCACTGGTCGCGTACCCGTACTACCAAGGGGAGGGGCAAACGACTTCCGGCCTTCCCCGTCTGGTTATTGCCCGATACGCGCACCAAGCCCGCCGCGGGACCCGGAAGGGCGGTGGCTCGAAAAGTGACCGGCGAACCTGCCAAATGCTGCCCTCCCACCGTGGCGCTGCACTGGACCACGTTGTCACTGCCGGCAACCGAACCGAGGGTAAAGGTTACTTGGGCATAGCCCTGAACGTTGACCGGAACGTACTTTTGCCGCACTCCTTCAATGGAGCCTGCACCCGTGATTACCTGAAACAACACGTTGACACCCGTCACCCCGTTACCGTACCGGTCGGTGACGCGGACGCGCAAGGGGTACTCTAGGGTGGTGTTGACAGGAGCATTCTGATTGTCTCCAGAGACCTTGACGAGCTGTGCCGGCGGACCTGGTGTGGCCGAGGCCGTAAAGACCACAGGCGAACCCACCAATGGCCTGCCGCGGAGATCTACGGAAGTCGCTTCCACCGTGTAGAGCTTGGCCCCGGCCATGGTGCCGACCACCACATTCACCTGAGCTATCCCCTGAGCATCGGTGAGCACGTCAGCACTTGTGGCTCCGTCAATCCGTGCATCCCCGCTGGTCACCGCAAAGTGCACGGCGTGGCCAGGGCGCACATTCCCAAAGATGTCTTTGACCTGGACCACCAGTGGGTGCGGCAGCTGGGTTCCCACTGTGGCAGTCTGGTCGTCTCCCGACAGTTTGTAAATGTGGCTGGCTACTCCTTCGGTGGCCGTGGCTTGGAAAACCACAGGCTCGCCCACCAGCGTTTGACCTTGTCCCCGAACTTCGATTCTATTGACCTGGCCAGGGATGTTTCCCATGGTCAACACCACCTCGGCTATGCCCGAAGCGTCGGTGGTCACCACCGCTGCGCTACTGCCGGCGATGGCGGCAGTGCCGACAGTGACTTCGAACCTGACCTGAGACCCGGGAGCCGGATTGCCGAATCTATCCGCGACAAAGACGCGGAGCGGCTGTTCCAGGTCCCAGCCGATGGGGGCCGATTGGTTGTCGCCAGAAACCAGCTGTATGGCGTGCGCAGGACCGGGGTTTGCCGAGGCTTGAAAGAGAATAGGTGAGCCGGTCAGGAGGCTGTCGCCGCGCGAGGCCACCGCAGTCACGATGTTGTTGGCGGAGCCGGCTTTCGTGCCCAAGGTCCAAAAGACCTGTGCCAAGCCCTCGGCCGAGGTGAACACGGTAAGGGTGTCAACGCCACCATCCAAGGCGCCGTCACCGGTCTGAATCCTGAAAAGGACGGGCCAACTGGGCTGCGGATTGCCCACATTGTCCACCACCCGCGCCACCAGCGGCTGGGCGAGCTGCGTTGCCACTGTGCCTGTTTGATAGTTTCCGCTCACGTACTGGATTTCCGTCGGGATGCGCGAGGTGGCGTGTGCGGTAAACTGAATGGGGGTACCGCCCACACCGGGCGAGGAGGCGCGCACCACGTTCCTGGACTGCAGCATTCCAAGGGTGAGCACGGTAGAGGCGCGACCCGTCGCATCGGTGAACACCGGCTGCGGCTCTGACAGCGTGCCTCCGCCTTCTAAGACCTCAAAGATCACCGGGAGGTTCTGGACAGGGTTGTTGTACGAATCCCGTGCTTCGACTATGAAGGGTTCGGCCAGAGGTTGACCCGCGGGACCGCTCTGCCCATTGCCAGAGACATAGCGCAGAGGGGTCGGTGTGCCGCTCGTGGCATAGGCAATGAACTGTACGGGGCTGCCAGAAAGAGGCGTGCCTTTGTACGAGGCGGACGCCTGTACTGTTACCTGGCCCGCCTGCGTGCCGAAGGTGAGGTAGCTATGGGCGAACCCGGAAGTGTTGGAGATGTTTGTCAGTGGAGGCGTGGTACCACCGAGGCCCCATGGGGTATAGGTGCTCACATTAGTCAAGAGGATCTTGTCCAGGAGCGTGCCATCCTCGCGATTCTCGAAGGTGATGGTGTGCACGCCAGCAGAGAGGGCAAAGGGTGTGGTCCGCCGTCTCCAGCCCCATGTCGTCTGGTTCTGAAGACTAAAGATCTCGGCGGTGCCGTCATCAGCATACGACCAGAAGGAATCAGAGGTGCCCGAAGGACCGAGCCCCCGGGCCCAGAGGTAGAAGGTACCGGAGATCGGAAGGTACACAGTGAAAGTTACCTTGCCGGCATTGACGCCTGTTCCTTCCGGCACCTGGACGTAAGCTCCGCCTGAGGCATTTGCATTAAAGACCTTTTCCATCGGCGGCGAGAGTATCCCATCCTCTGCCTCGATCCAGATGTAGCCATCAAAGGTGACCGAATCGGTGCTCAGAAAGCCTTGTCCCGAGCTTACCTTGAAATCAACATAGACACCCGAGACCGGGTAGCCATTCCTATCGGTCACTTGGGCTGTGAGGGGCACGGGGAGCCTCTTCCCCACCGGGCCGCTTTGCTGGTTGCCGGCAGCAATGAGCAACGCAGACGGATCGCCGATCGGCACGGCTACAGAAAACTCCGCCACGTTGTTATTGAGCCCACCTTTCAGATACACGCCTGCGTACTTTGTAGCAGCATTGCCCTGGAGCTTGTTGGGGTCCGACACGCGCGCATCGAACTTGTCGTTAATGAACACGTCAAAGTGGTGTCCATTTGCGTCGCTGGACATCTTGACCTTGAAGACGTCACCCGGGCCCGGCTGGGGGAGGAGCCCCTGCACGTTGGCCACCGTCTGCCCAGGGTTCCCATAGGTCAGGGTCCAGAGGCGGACATATTGTCCGCTCTTCCAGACCAGATAGCCGCTCGCAGTGGTGCTAGCGGTGTTGAGCATAAGAGCGAGGGCGCCTTCGTTTATGCCCGCCGCGTTGGCACTTGCTGCCCACTTTATTGAGGCCTCGACGGGGTTTTCGCGGTTGTTGAGCACCGCAAGGTAACCCCAATCGTACACGGAGGACGTGTTGGCCAAGTCGCCGTTGACAATGGCGTACGCTGCATGTGCAGTCCAGTTAGCGCCGAGCGACTGCCGCTCAAAGTCATCGGTAAAAGTTGCCAGTGTCGCCTGCCCCGGCGTCACGGCTGACACCACGTTGGACAGATCGCTGACGTTGCCTGCTTCGTCCAATGTCTTCAGGGCAAAGAAATAGGTCTTGTTGGCAAGGAGTCCCTTCACCTCAAAGGTTTCCACGGACCCGGCCGGTTTCGGCACCGGCGGATTAAGCACGGTCACCGCCGAAGCAAAATTGGCAGGAGTGATGGGTTGGTCCAGATATTTGATGACGTAGGAAGAGGCCGTGCCCAGGTTACCGTCATCGCCTGGCGCGGTCCAGGTCAGCGTCACTGACATCGAGCTTAGGCCGGCGATACCCAAGTTAGTGACGGCGGCAGGCGGCGTCACGTCCAACGTGGTGCGGGCGTAAAAGTTGTCGATACTGGTGTTGTATCCACCCTTGAGCATGACGCCGGCATACTTGTTGGCGCTGTTGCCTTTTTCTTTGGCTGTGTCCGTGACCCGGCCGTCGTAGCGGCCGTTGATGTAGAGGTCAAAATGGTGGCCGGACGGACTAGTGCTCACCAGGACGCGCATCACATCCCCGGCGCGGGGGGCAGGCTGGCTCCCGGTGGCGTTGGCCACACCATGCCCAGGCACACCCCCTGCGATGGTCCAGAGGCTAATGCTGCCATTGCTGCGTCTGAACAGGAGGTAGCCATCTGCACTGACCGAGGCGGCATTCAAAAGCAGAGCAAACCCAGCCTGGTCAATCCCCTCCGGAGTGGCGGCGTTTCCCCACTGGAACGAGACGTCATTGACATTGCTGGAAAGGTTGTAAACGGCCAGGTGACCCCAGGCATTCTCGGTTGCCGTGTTCATCAGCTCGTTGTTCACGATGCGATATTCAGGATCAGCAGTCCAGTAGGGTCCCAAGCTGGCACGGTTGAAGTTGTCTCCCGGAAAAAGCAGCGAGGCCAGTGCGTTGAAGTAGACATCAGCCATCTTGCTGTAGCCGGCATCGTTGGGGTGGATGCCGTCGGGCGACATCATGGTGGCCACATCGAAGGGCGAAAACTGGTCAACTAAGTACAGCGTGCCCGCAGGGATGGAGGGGATGCGCCCTTGCTCGGAGTCGCTAGTAATTCTGGTGATCTCTTGGTTAAACAGGGCAACTTGATCCGGATAGGTTACTTTGGGAATAATCTTGCACAGGACGATCTTCTTGAGGCTCGAGCCGTAGGCTCCCGTTTTCCAACGCGCCAGGTAGGCGAGCAACTGGGCGAGCTTTCCCGAGGCGGTATTGAGGAAAGTCTGCCCGTTGTCGTTGGAGTAAGGGGCAGGCGTTTCGCTGCCGCTCATGTTGTTGGTGCCCAGGTGCAAGAGGATGTACTCGGGCGCGTAGTTGTTCATCGCGTTGGCGATATCACGCGTGCCTGTACCAAATCCGCCCGAGTAGAACTCCTCGATACGGGCTCCAGGAAAGAAGTACCCCTCGTAGGGTGGAGACCCGGTGCTGCCCACAAAGTCAAAACTGAGGCCGGCATCTCTCAGGCGGGCGTAGAGGTCATTGCGGAAGCCCAGCCCGTCTGAGCTGCCGTAGAGCCCGTCGGTAATGGAATTGCCTACCGGCATAATCCGCGTTTGGGCGAGCGGTGCGCCCCCGAGCGTGGCAAGCAATAGACAGCTTAAGCCGATTCGCGGCAACACCCGCAGTTGGTGCATAGTGCGTAGCTCTCCTTTACCTCTCTTGAACACCAATGGGGACCCGAACTGTTGTACGATCACGCGGCACGCCCTGTATGCGGTATGGGCGTATCATGCTGAGACAAGAGTGCACTTCTGGTGCGCAACGCTGGCCAAAACCTGCGCAGTTTCCAGGTCTGCCGCGCTTTGCACCGTGCGCGGCAAAATTGGGGCCAGGTGCTGGCGCAGCGGCCAGCTTATCCTGGTTCGGCGAATTCACTATTACCGCCAGCGCGCCCGATGTGCGGAGCGAAAACCCGCCTACCCTGTGGAAGGTAAAGACCGCCTGGCAGTGCCGGGTGGCGATCGGAGCTGTCCCGACACTGAATGCCCCAGGGAAGCTTCCCCGGGTTCCGACAGTCCTGCGTTGCGTTGGAGGAGGTCACCTGCCTGTGTCCACCGCTCCTCTGTTGGCCGCCGCGGTTACTCCTGTGGCGCAGCAACAACATGTAACTCGAGGTTTTACCACGCAAGTCGCGCGCACAGTGTGAAGGAATTGTACAGAAAATTCATCTTTTCTTTGGAAAAAAGCATAGATTCCGCTTGACATCATGGGAAGTTTTGCGTATATTTGGGCAGCGTTACGCCGATTTGGGAAGCCGCACCACTAGCTGGGTTCGAACATGCCCATAGTCCAGGTTAGCGATCCTTCGCAGCCGCTGTATACGGAGTTCCAGGGACACAGTCGGGTCACGGTAGATCAGAAGGGTCGCCTCAGCATACCCGCAAAGTTTCGCGCGCTCCTTTCGCCTGAATCGCGCGAGGGGCTAATCCTCATGCAAGGTATAGAGCCTTGCATTTACGCTTACCCCATTGACGAATGGGCTCGCCTTACCAAGCTCTTTGAGGGTCAGTGGAGCAATCTTAAAGACAAGTATCGCTTCAATCGTCGTTGGGCGATGCTGAGTACGCTCGTGCAGTTTGATCCCCAGGGGAGGATTGCGCTGCCGGGCAACTTGCGAGACTATGCTCAGATTGAGGGGGAGGCTATTGTAGGTGGGGTGGTGGATCACCTGGAGATATGGAAGCCCGCCCTGTTTATGGAGACCGTACAGGGGGTGGAGATCGAGTTCGGGGAGATGTTCGGCAACTTGGGCGGGACTGGGAAGGCGCAGGTCATGACCAATGAGACGCACCAGGGAGGGGGTTCCCCTGTGGCATGACATTTCATGAACCGGTACTTGTTGAGGCGGTGGGGCGCTTGTGGTTGCATCGGAAGCAAGGTGTGTACGTGGATGCGACCATTGGGGGTGGGGGGTACGAGCGCATTCTGCTGCCCAAATGTGGCCCCGGGGTTCGCGTGGTTGGGATCGACTTGGATGGGGAGGCCTTAGAGGCGGCAGCAGAGGGGTTACGGCAGTTTGGTTCGCAGGTAGTGCTTCGGCAAGGCGACTTTCGCCAGGTTGGTCGTCTGCTTGCGGAACTTGCTATCACCCAGGTCGAAGGCATCCTCTTTGATCTGGGCGTGAGCAGCCACCAGTTGGACACGCCGGCACGTGGCTTTTCCTATCGGTTCGAAGGGCCATTAGACATGCGCATGGACACTGGCCGGGGAACGACTGCCGCCAGCATTATCGCCCGAAGCTCGGAAAAAGAGCTCGCTGCCCTTTTCGCCCACCTGGGCGAGGAACGGCACGCACGCCGCATTGCTGCGGCCATCGTACAAGCGCGGGCGCGGGAACCCATCCGCACCACTTCGCAGCTGGCCGCCGTGATTTGCAGCGTCGTGCCCGGCCCTCTTGTGGTCAAGACTCTTTCCCGCTGTTTCCAGGCCCTTCGCATGGCAGTCAACCAGGAGCACGAAGCGCTCCGCGAGGCGCTCGATCAGGTACCGGGGCTCCTCAGTCCTGGGGGGCGGGTAGTTGTACTCTCGTACGAGTCCATCTGCGATCGCATGGTCAAGTCGTTTTTCGTGCGGGAGCAGCGGGGGTGCATTTGTCCGCCATCGCTCCCCACTTGTGTGTGTGGCAGAAAGCCGACCCTGCGCGTCTTGACAAAGCGACCTTTGGTGCCCAGTGCAGCGGAAAAAGCACGCAACCCACGGAGCAGGGGGGCCAAGCTCAGGGCGGCGGAGCGAATAGCCCCGGGTATAGAGGCGCAAACTGAGTCCGCACCCGCTTGAGTTAGAGGACAATGCTCATTGCTTCCCGGAGGAACAGATATCGGCTTGTCGGTTCGCAGCTCGCCAGGCAACGCATGCGTCGGCAGCGGCGAACGCTGCTTCGTGCAGTGGGGATCATACTGTTTGGCACTTTTGCGCTCCTCCTGTATGTGTGGCAGCATGTGCATGCTCAGCACCTGTTGGATCAGATCGCCGCGCAAGAAAAGAGAGTAGCGGTCCTGGAAAAGGAGGTGGCGCAATTAGAAACGACAAGGGAGACACTACTCAGCTATAACCGGGTGACTGACCAAGCTGCACAACACTTTCAGCTGGGTTTTTATCGCAAGCGTAATCTGGTGGTGCCCCCGGGCCTTCGGCCTTTGCTGGAACAGGACAAGCGGGAAAGTGTGGTGCAGTGAGATGAGCGGGCCCGTGGCAGCATGCCCCAATGACGAGAACAGGGCGTCATGGACGCTTATGGAAGGGAAGGAGACGCGCACGCGCACATCACCAGGCTCGTCCACTTCAGGTGGGTGATGGTGGGACTCTTTGCCCTGATCGGGCTGAGGCTCATCGAGGTGCAGGTGGTCAATCGTAGCGTGTACAGGAAGAAGATGCCGCTGGTTCGCGTGACCAGACTTGAGCCGCCGCGGGGCGAGATTCTGGACCGGGAGGGGGTGAGGTTGGTTGTCAACAAGCCCGCGGTCTCGGTAGGGTATGACCTGAGCCAGCACGGCAACACTACCCAGGCGGTGCGTACGTTGGCGGCGGTGTTGGGCCAATCTCCCCAGGCGCTGGAAGCCAAGGTCGCACGCGGCGGCACGCGGGGCTCCTTTGTCTGGTTGGCACGACGGCTGCCCGCCGAGTGCGGAGATCAGGTGCGGGCATTGGGCTTGCGCCAAGTGCGGGTGGTCGATGAATGGCGGCGCGCCTATCCCTTCGGCTCTACGGCCTGCCACCTTCTGGGCTTCACTGGAGTGGATAACCGCGGCCTGTCCGGCATCGAGTACGCGTGGGACGAAAAGCTCCATGGCAAGCCCGGCCTGGCGCATATCTACCTTGATGCCAGAGGGCGTGTGTTCCATAAACCTGGCGCGCCCAGGGTGGAACCGGTGCCGGGGGAGAGCCTCATCCTCACCATCAATCGCGTGGTGCAGAGGATCTGCGAAGAGGAGCTGGAGGAGGCCTTGCGCCAGTACCACGCCTCGGCCGGATGCGCCGTGGCCGTGGAGCCGCGCACTGGCCACGTGCTTGCCATGGCCTGTGCCCCGCTGTTTGACCCAAGCGAAGGGACCAAGGTTCACCCAGACCTCTGGCGCCTGCGCCCCATCAGCGATGCCTATGAGCTGGGCTCGGTGATGAAGCTTGTGCCCATCGCAACGGTGATTGAGGAGAACCTTCGCTCTCCGGACGAAACCGTCTACTGCGAAAATGGGAGCTATCGCCTCTACGGGCGGGTGATCCAAGACCATGAGCCTTATGGCTGGTTGACCGTGCGAGAGGTGTTGGCCAACTCTAGCAACATCGGTATGGCCAAAATAGGGCTCAAAATCGCCCCTCCGGTCCTGTTTCGTTATGTGCAGGCCTTTGGTTTTGGGGCGCCCACGGGCATCGCTCTGCAGGGCGAAGTGCGGGGGATTGTGCCGAGTGTGAGCCAGTGGAGCGCCTTTACACCGGCCGCGATAAGTTATGGTTACGAGATTGCGGTCACGCCATTGCAAGTGGTGATGGCTTATGCGGCGGTGGCAAACGGAGGCGTCTTGATGCGCCCCAAGGTGGTGGCAGGCACGGTACGCGAAGGGAAGGAGGACCTGAGCTACGGCGAACCGGAGCCCGTGCGCCGGGTGGTTTCGGAACAGACCGCCAGGACGCTGAACGAAATGCTCGTGGAGGTGGTGGAGCACGGTACCGGGCGCAACGCCCGCATACCGGGGCTATCGATTGCGGGCAAAACCGGGACCGCCCGTAAGCTCAGGGCCGATGCCCGCGGTCATGAGACGGACCGCTACATCTCGTCGTTCGTGGGCTACTATCCGGCAGAGATCGGCGCTGCTGAGCTCTGCCTGATGGTAGTCATCGATGATCCGCGCGGGGAGTACTACGCCTCCGAGGTGGCGGCGCCCACCTTCAAGCGCATTGTCCAGCGCATTCTGAAGTGGCGCGGGGAACAAGAGACGATCCCGCCGGTAGAGGCGCCGCGGGAACTGCCGGCTCCTTCCAGAGCAACGCTGGTGGCGGTGCCCTCCCTGCTTCATCGCGACGCGGGAACCTGTAAGGCTGTGCTGCGTGAGCTGGGCCTTCGGGTGACCGTGCAAGGCAAAGGGACCGTCGTTCAGAGGCAGTATCCGGCACCCGGCACCCAGGTGGCGACTGGGTCTGTCGTGGAGCTCGAACTTGGTGGTGCCCCCGAAGAGCTGGGCGAGCGCCTACTGATGCCACGGGTGATCGGACTTACCGCTCGAGAGGCAATCAATCGGTTGTCGCTGTTGGGCGTGCAGGTGGACGTGACCGGCGCAGGCCGGGTAATCCGCCAGAAGCCCGCCCCGGGGGAGGCGATCCGACGCGGAGGGCGCTGCATTCTGGAGTGTCAATCCGGTGCGGCCTTGGTTGATGCGGTGCGGTGGTGACGTGAGAACGTCGTGAGCGCTCTTGTCCTTCCCAACGATACCGTCGCACTGCGCGTGGGCGAGGTGGTGCAGTGCTGTGATGCCGGGCAAGGTTTTGTAGGCCCGAACACCGCGCTTCGTCACCAAGTGCGGCGCGTCAGCATCGACAGCCGCACTACAGAACCAGGAGACCTGTTCATTGCCATAAAGGGGGAGCGTTTTGATGGCCACCAGTTTGTGGGACAGGCGTTGGCAGCCGGTGCAATAGCGGCGGTGGTGAACCTTAATGCGCTGTCGGCGCTCCGGCAGGCCTTGCCAGAGGCGGTGCTCATCGGGGTACCGGACACCTTGGCGGCTCTCGGGCAAATTGCCCACTACCACCGGGGGCGGTTCTCCGTGCCGGTGGTGGCGTTGACCGGCTCGGTGGGCAAGACCACGACGAAGGAATTGACCGCTGCAGTTCTCAGCAGGCGTTTTGACACGCTCAAGAGCAAAAAGTCCTTCAACAACACCGTGGGTGTGGCACTAAGCCTGCTGGAGCTCCGCTCCCACCACGGCGCGGTAGTGTTGGAGATGGGGACGAACCACTTTGGCGAGATCGCTGCCCTGTGTCGCATAGCGGAGCCAGAGTATGGTGTGATCCTGAACATCGCGGAGGCCCATCTGGAGTTCTTCGGCGACCTGCAAGGGGTGCTCAAGGCCAAATTGGAGCTGTTCGAAGGGCTGGTCGGCGAGAAGGTGGGGTTCTACAATGCAGACGATCCCTTGTTAGCACAGGCGCCCATGCCCCTCCGGCGGGTGGTGGCCTTTGGCACCGCCAAGCATGCGGACATCAGGGGCACCTTCCGCGGCCTCGATGCGCGCGGGTGCCCCACGTTCACGCTCAGACGGCAGCACATTCACCTCAAGCTTCCGGGCAGACATCTGGTGACCAATGCACTTGCTGCTGCCGCTGTGGGGATTGAATTCGGGGTGCCCCTGGCGGAGATCAAAGCCGGACTCGAAGAGGTGGACCATGTGCCGGAGCGGTTGGAGGTGATCGATCTCCAAGGGGTACGGCTGATCGATGACGCGTACAATAGCAATCTTCGCTCTGCGGCGGCAGCCCTTGATTTTCTTCGCACCCTGCCGCTCCCTCCAGGGGGGCGGCGCATCGCCGTGCTCGGCGACATGTTGGAGTTGGGCCCCACAAGCGCTCCTGCTCATCGCCGTCTGGGTGAGTTGGTGGCTCAAAATGAGGTCGCTCTTCTGCTTGCCTTCGGAGAGTGGACGCGAGAGACGGTGCGGGTCGCCCGAGCGTCAGGGGTCGAGGCTGAGCACTTTGCCGACAAGCAGTCTTTAAGCCAAGCGTTGCTCGGATGGCTGCGCGAAGGGGACGTGATACTTGTCAAGGGCTCGCGGGGAATGAAAATGGAAGAGGTGGTGGAGGCGGTGCGGAAGGGACTGCAACCTAACGAATAGCTTGGGAGCCTTATGCTCTTCCACCTGCTTTTTCCGTTGCGAGAGCACATTTCGGGACTGAATGTGTTCCGTTATCAATCGTTTCGCGCGGGCGGAGCCGCGATCACGGCGTTGCTCATCGCCTTTCTTTTTGGGCCGTATGTCATCCGCAAGGCGCGCGCTTTACACCTGGGTCAGGAGATTCGCCCCGAAGGGCCAAAGACCCACCTGAAGAAGCAGGGAACGCCCACTTTCGGCGGCGTAATCATTCTGGTAGCCACCGTGTTGCCTTTGCTGCTCTGGTGCCGGCTGGACAACGTCTATGTGATGCTGGTGCTGCTGGCGACTGTGTTTATGGGCGCTGTGGGCTTTCTTGATGACTACCTGAAGGTGGTGAAAAAGCTGCCGAAAGGGCTGATTGGCCGCTACAAGATTGCCGGCCAGATGGTCCTGGGGTGCATCGTAGGCTCAGTGTTGTATTTCTTTCCGCCGGTGGCCGATGTGCGCTCCGCGACCACGCTGCCCTTTTTCAAGAACTACCTGGTGGACTTTGGTGTGTTCTACATTCCCGTGGTGGTCTTTATCATCACGGCGATGAGCAATTCCGCCAACCTTGCCGACGGAGCAGATGGGCTGTGTATCGGGCTCAGTGGTATTGCCGCGGCAGCTTTTGGGGTCATTGCCTATGTCACGGGCCGCGTGGATTTCTCTCACTACCTGCACATCACTTACCTGCCCGGGGCGGGAGAACTCATGGTCTACGCGGCGGCATTGGTAGGGGCATGCTTGGGCTTTCTCTGGTTCAATGCCTACCCTGCGGAGATTTTCATGGGAGACACGGGGGCCTTGAGCCTCGGCGCCTCCTTGGGTACGATGGCCATTTTGATCAAGAAAGAGCTGCTCTTGCCGATCATATGTGGGGTGTTCATGGCGGAAAGCATCTCGGTGATGGTCCAGGTGGCGGTGTTCAAGAGAACTGGTCGCCGGGTTTTCCGCATGGCGCCGATTCACCACCACTTCGAAATTGGCGAGCGGCCCTGGCCCGAGCCGAAGATGGTGGTGCGCTTTTGGATAGTGGGCATTCTGCTGGTGCTGCTTAGCCTGGCTTCGTTCAAGGTGCGGTGAGCAAAAGTGCAACGTCGCTCGCACAAGGAGTTGCACAAAAAGCCAAAGCCTCGCTGGGCCACGCGGACTGGGGGCAGCGGCACCTACCAATTCGATTATGTCCTGCTGATAGCCGTTCTGGTTCTCTTGGCCATCGGTCTCAGCGAGGTTTACTCGGCAAGTTCTCATACGGCGGGATTCCAGCGGGACGATCCGCATTTCTATGTCAAGAGTCATCTCTTTCGCGTCCTGCTGGGTGTATTAGCCATGGTGGGCGTGTTCCAGCTTTCCTGGAGGCACCTGGTGAGAGCCCCCTGGACGTTGCTATGGCTTAGCATCGGTCTCCTCGTGCTGGTGTTAGTGATGGGGGTGCGGGTGCATGGGGCCCGTCGTTGGTTGCGCCTTGGCGTGATGGGGTTCGAACCATCAGAGTTCGCCCGGTTTGCCATGGTGGTGTTTGTGGCAAGCAAGTTAGCGGCGTGGTCACACCTCCGCGACTGGGAGCAAGGAACAGTAGAGCTCGCGAAGGCTTTCGGTGCGACCCTAGTGCTGGCAGGCCTGATCGTGCTGCAGCCAGACATCGACACCGCGGGCTTGATGATTGTTGTGTTTCTACTCATGCTCACCTTTGCCGGCGTAGAGCGGGGCCTGGTGCTGATGTCGTGGACGACTGCGATCTCCTGCGCGGCGGTGTTGATGGTGG
>JAPDPR010000051.1 GCA_034506335.1 candidate division KSB1 bacterium | reverse complement strand
CCCCATAGCGTGGAGAAGGAGCACCTTCGCCGATACCGGTGACGCCGTGGTGCTCGACGCGGACGTAAAAATTTTCGCTCACATCTTCCGCATGCCGCGCGATGCGGAACGTATGCCGCAGGGGGAGCGAAATAGGATAAGTGGTAAGGTTCATAGCTATGCTAGATCTGCCACAGAGGTCAGAACCCCCCACCGCGAGGTTCCCAGCCTACCCAAACTAAGGGATTCGATCATTCTCGGTTTCTCGGACCAGTTTTGGAGGCGAGGAGATGTGTCCACCGTTCTCGCGTAGTCGTTTATGCAGACAACAGGCCGCTTCTACTGTGACAAGTCCGCCAAGCCTTCAAGGGCCTCATGTACGCACTAGCTTACCGCGGAAAACCCCCGACACTCAACTGTGCCCACGATCACCTCATCAACAAGACTCTGCGTAGACTGGCCTCTTGGACATCTCAGCGACCCTGTCTTCGGCCGAGCAACGAATCATCACGTGTTTTCAAGTTAGCCAAACCGCCGCAAATAATCAAGCGGTTTTTGCTCCAGGTGCTCTCTCGTTGGGCTGGTAAGGACGTGCATGCTGTCTTTTCCTTGTATCTCGCGGAGGAACTTGATGCACCCGCCGCCTGGCCTGCAGGCATAACAGGCGCGCGCGAATAGCAGAAGGCATGGGCCTCCGCGAGCTTATTGATTGACGCATTGCTCCATTGAGTCCGAAAGAGGGGTTGGGGGAAGGCTCTTAGCACAGAGCACCAGCAGTGCCAATGGCCGTTGACTTCAGGCAGTCGTGTCCCTTAAGATGGGGGCGCCTATTTGTGGAGCTGTGGGGCCATACCGCCCCGTGTCCCCTCCACGGGCAGCCAAGAAGTACCCGTGGAGGGGATGATCGAAGAGCGCCGCTTCCCGCGGGGGAACCTGCTATAACGGCATGGTGAGGGAGACGGAGGGCAGAATCTCTAGCACACCAATGACTGGCTCTTTCCACAAACCACGTTCGCGATAGTCCTTGTCCGTCTCCTTCCACCACCCGCCCGCCCCAGCCACACGGCTATAGATTTCCCACTCGCCCCATCCTTTCAAAGTGTTTAAGGCATAACCCTCGGCGCCAAGACTCAACTCGACGGAGACCGGAAAACCGGGGTAATCATAACGCAAACTCAGGGCCAGTCGGCCCCCCCATGCCGAAAAGGTCACACGGTAGTCTGCCGTATTCACCTGCAAACGCCTGGGGTCTCCATGCTCGTACTCATAGGTATAATAGTTGGCTTTGGCGTTCTTAACGTGGCCGACCATTTGGACAATACCTATCGATACCCTGCCTACCGCCTCGGAGGTCAGGATGGGAAAATAAAGGGAATAGCCAGCGTACGTGAGCTTGCTGGCAAACTCTCCCTCCCAAACAAACACCCTTGGCGTGCTTTCCCCAACAAATTCTACGGGTGGAGACTCTTTCCGGAAACGGGAGAAGGAGTGTTCGGACTGTCCGAACGTCACGTGAAACTTTTGGCGCGAGAAGGAAAGAAACACTTCATACGAGGTGGCCTTCGTGCCGAGGTCGAATAGCGACTTGTCGCGCTCATTGTCCACGCCAAAGTAAGCATACTTTGCCTCAAGACCTATGTGTGGGCTATACTTATTTATGAAAGCCCTGGAGTAGAGCCCGGAACTGTAACGGAAACCGACGCCAAAAGGTTTGTCCCACCATCTGTCCTGACCTCGCCCCGAGGATATGGTGCCTACAACAAGCGTCCCGACCAGACACAAAACCGCTGGTTTCCGCCAGGGCGAAATTCTCCCTTCCATGCGTATTTCCTCCTTGTGTGGCCTTTTGTTCCTTTTCGGTCCAGTCCTTGACAAAAAGTGGTCACCTCAGGAGCACATGTCTTGAGAACGAGAGGAACATGGAGGGGCCCTGTTAGCCCGTCCTAAAGGAGAACTGAGGAATCCAGACAACTCCCTACGGCGGGTCATAGGATGCACTAGGCTATGCTCAAAAAGGTAGGTGCGTTTTCTCCCGTGCTGCATCGCCCGTAAGAACTTCGGTTGTGCAAGCAATGCGTCGAAAAGACGGGGCCCTGCAAAAGTATTCTTGTTTTTCGGACTTGGCGGGCGTCTTATGCAGACTAGGCCCCGGTTTTGCCTAGTAAGCCGCGCTTTCCCACCTGAGATACAGGTTCCTGTGGGTCGCCCGAGCCTAATGCGGTTTTGTGTCGGAATTTACAATGTGGCGTTTTGGAAATCAAGTATTTTTTGTGTGACGATTGGCACGCGCACGCAACGGCGACTAATCATTGGCGGCCCCCAAGCGTACAGCCAGGCAAGAAGCAGCCCTCCTGGTCCCTCTCACCCCCTGGTAATAATAACTTGCTGTGCGTCACATAGCAGGTGCGAAAGTGGATGGCTCGCGGGCTCTCTTCCGAAGAAACGCCTCGGACGCTGACAGCGGCGGATATGACTCTCCTCGAGCTACTCGCAGGCGAAGCTTTTTCATAATGGATGTGCGAATTCGGAGACGGGACCGGTGGCCATGCTTTTACGCGGAGGCGCACGTCATGCTGGCTGTGGGTGGATTAGGCGATTCACCCAGCCACACAGTCGTAGCTAGTCGGCTTTGACCAATCGCAGAGAAAGCCAATTGTGCCTGTCAGTAAGGGCCAGGGGGCGTTTTCACGGTTTCACCGGTCCTGGCATGACGAAGCAGGTTGCGGTCCCTGCCCGGTGAGGATGAAAGCTCGAAAGTGGCGCTGCGTGGGTGCGATGACAGCGGGCCCCCGTCCACGGGCAACCAAGCAGCGCCCGTGGACGGGATAAACCGGTCGGTGCAACCTTCCGCGGCCCAGGTCTATGCTACAACGGTATGGTGAAGGAGACGGATGGGGAAATGTCTAGAACAAAAATCCCGGGCTCCTTAAAGTAAGCTCTATCTCGAAAGCTCTTGTCGCTGGCCAGGAAGTTCCCGGCAGGGGTACCATAACGCATTTCCCACTCGCCCCAGCGTTGCAGAGTGTCTAGGAAATGATTTTGAGCGGCCAAGCTCAGTTCGATGGACACTGGCAAGAAAGGCAGATCATACCGTAAGCTCAGGGTTCCCCGGACCGCCCACGCGGAAAAGGTCACATAATAATCAGCTTCGTTCGTGGGGTAGCCCTTGTAGGAGCCACTTGTAAGGTACTGATACACGCGGTAGTGCACGGTGCTTCTTTTCGCGTGGCCGAACACCGCGCCAAAACCTATCGAAAACCTGCCCACTTCATCGGACGTTGAAATGGGAAAGTACAAGGCATACCCACCGTACGTGACCTTGTCGGTGAACTCTCCCTCCCACACAAATACCCATTGGCTTGAACTACCGGCCATCTGTTGAGGAGCAGATTCTTTGCGGAAGAGCGCGTTGGAGTGCTTCCATTGTCCGAACATGAACCGAAGCCTTTGGTCCCAAAGGGAGAGAAATACCTCATACGAGCCGAACTTTGTGCCCACGTCGTAGAAGGACTTGCTCTGGAGCTTTTCGGCACTGACCACGCCCAAGTATGCATACCCTGCATCAACGGGCATCAGTGGACTCTCGCGGTTATATAACCCTTTGGAAGAGAGCCCAGAACTCCATTGAATGCCGAGGCCAAAATCTTTTTCCCACCACATGTCCTGTCCGTGTGCGGGGGAGAGAGCGCCCACGAGTATTGCCACAAGGCAGACGCTTGCTAGCTTTCGCCAGTAGGGTATCGACCTTTCCATGAGTGTTTGCCTCCGTAAAGGGTTTGGCGTTCCTTCTTCCTGCAACTGTTCGGTGTGGGTTCCTTCGGCAACACATGCCTGGCAAAGGAGGTGAGGGTGGAGGTGCCCTGTCACCCTGCACCTTCGAGGGGAGACAGATCAATCTCGCTCTCTTGCGACGATGAGCAGAGCGGTGCATTGCGGAGCGGGGATTCATTCTCACCCAAGTGTCTGCGTTCACAAAGGGACACTTACTCTCCGTCCCGTGCATTTTGGGTAATGGCTGGCCGGTGCAAAACACCGCTTGCAGCACTGAGGCGGGGTCAGAGAGTTGGTGGCTTAGTGCTTGGCCGGCAGGGGTACAACGCAGGCCACACGTTCCCGTCTGAAGGGCATAGGCTCCTGTGAGAGTCGGGGCCTATTGCGATTGTTGCCGCCAAATCTACAATGTCGCGTCGGCAAAATCAAGTGTTTTTTGTGTAACAAACTTTGAACAATGGCTCTCGTGTTGTGGACAGCGAGGAGGCGTTACGCTCTTGTGGACGGCACAGAGTCGAGGCGGGAATGTTTGTCATTGACGGTGTGGGTGAACTTTCTTACCTTTCGAGCGAACAACGAAACGTGGAGCAAGGACTTTGATGGAACGAAGAGGACACGTGATCGCAGCCAATCAGTTTGAGAGACTCGTCGCCCTGATGGCTACTTTGCGCGGCGAAAAAGGGTGCCCGTGGGATCGTGAACAGACGCACCGCTCTCTGCGCCAATACCTGCTTGAGGAAGCATACGAGGTGCTGGAAGCCATCGACCAGGAACGCTACGACGACATGAAGGAGGAGCTTGGCGACCTTCTCTTGCAGGTGGTGTTCCATGCGCAGATAGCGGCCGAGCAGGGGCGCTTCACTATTGCCGATGTCGTGCAAGGCATCAACGACAAGCTGGTGCGTCGCCATCCGCACGTGTTTGGCGACGCGCAGATCCACACGGCTGAAGAGCAGACCGTACACTGGGAGAATGTGAAGCAGGGTGAGGGCAAGGAGTCGGTGGTGGATGGGGTGCCGCGGGAGCTTTCGGCCCTGCTTCGGGCCCACCGGGTGCAAAGCAAAGCCGCCACCGTGGGGTTCGATTGGCAGGACGCTTCCCAGGTCTGGCCGAAGGTGGAAGAAGAACTGGCCGAGCTTCGTCGCGCCTGCCAGCTCGGTGACCAGAAGAAGGTAGAAGAAGAGCTCGGAGACGTGCTCTTCTCTTTGGTGAATCTGTCGCGCTTTATCCACGTTAACCCCGAAGATGCCTTGCGGGGTACGGTGGACAAGTTCATCCGTCGCTTTAAGCAGGTGGAACGGGAGCTCAAAGCACGGGGGAGAAGCCTTCAGGAAGCCACTTTGCAGGAGATGGACGAGATTTGGGAACGCGTCAAGGGGGACGAAGAATGATAGGAATCTCTTGCGCCTTTTCGTTGGCAGACAAGCCGCGTCTGACCACCGCAACGCGCCCTATTCATGCCTCCAGCTCTGCAAAAGCGCCCTCAAGGAGGGCACAGGTATTCTCTAATGCATCGGGGACTACTTTGGTGTGGCCAATGATGGGCATGTAGTTGGTGTCCCCCTGCCAGCGAGGCACGACGTGGCAATGCACGTGGTCCTCGATGCCTGCGCCTGCCACTTTGCCCAGGTTGAAGCCAATGTTGAAGCCCTGCGGGTGCAGGGTTCTCTGCAAAACCCGGGTACTGCGCGCGATGAGCGCCATCATCTCGCTCTGTTCCTCGGCGGTGAGGTCCCCTAGATCACTCACATGCCGATATGGCACTATCATCAGATGCCCATTGTTGTAGGGGTAGTAGTTGAGGATGATGAAGCAGTGTTTTCCGCGGTAAGGGATGAGGTTTTGTCGGTCGTTAGTCTGCTTCTGTTTATCGCAGAAGATGCACCCTTTCGGTTTTTCCGCCTTAATGTATTCCATGCGCCATGGTGCCCAGAGTGCGTCCATCCGTCTCCCTCCGCAACAAAACAAGGGGGCGAGGCGTGACCTCGCCCCACTTGATGTGATGTAATCAAAGTTCCGAGCTATTTGGCCCGTTCCCGTTCCCGCTCGGCTTTTGCCTCCTCGATGACCTTGGCCTCTAACTCTTTCGGCAGCGGCTCATAGTGGGAGAAGGAACGACGATAAGTGGCCCGTCCTTGCGTGATGGAACGCAGGGTCGTGGCGTATTTGTGCAGTTCTGCCAGTGGGACTTTGGCCCGCACAATCTGATAGTGCCCTGCCGAGTCCATCCCGAGGATTCGCCCGCGTCGGCTGGACAGGTCGCCCATCACCTCGCCCATGTTCTCCTCGGGAACCTTCACCTCTATGTCGTAAATCGGCTCAAGCAGAATAGGTTTGGCGTTCAGGAAGGCCATCTTAAAGACTTCCCTGCCAGCAATCTGGAAGGCGATGTCCTTAGAGTCCACCGGGTGTTCTTTGCCGTCGTAGACGATGGCCTTCACGTCCACGATCTTGAACCCGGCCAGGGCTCCCTCTTCCAAGACCTGGCGCACGCCCTTTTCCACCGAGGGAATGAAGACCGAGGAGATGGCGCCGCCGACCACCTGGTTTTCAAACTCAAAGCCTGCCCCGCGCGGGAGGGGCTCCACCTTCATCCATACCTCTGCGAACTGGCCAGCACCGCCGGTCTGTTTCTTGTGCCGGTACTTCTCGTCCGCCTTGCCCGTAATGGTCTCGCGGTACGGGATGCGCGGCTTCTGCACGTCTACGTCTACGCCAAACTTTTCCTTCAGACGCTTGATGATGACGTCCAGGTGGAGCTCCCCTTGCCCGGCAATGATAGTCTGCCGGAGCTCCGGATTGACTTCCACGGTAAAGCTTGGGTCCTCGTCGCGGAGCGCCTGCAAGCCGTTGGAGATTTTTTCCTCGTCGCCTTTACTCTTTGGCACGATTGCCACCTCAGTGACCGGGGTGGGGAAGGCAATGCCGGGCAACAGAATGGGGTCCTTCTTGGCTGTGAGGCAGTCGCCCGTGTGGGTGTTGCGGAGCTTGACCAACGCACCACAGTCGCCCGCCACCAAGACTCCCACCTCCTTGCGTGTCTTGCCATTCATGATGTAAATTTGGCCGATCTTCTCGGTAGAGCCGGTGGTGGCGTTGAGCACTTCGTCACCCATCCTTAGGGTGCCGGTGTAAACCCGGACTAGCGACAATTCGCCCAGATGTGCCTCGGCTACCGTCTTGAATACGAGCGCCGCTAAGGATGCAGAAGGATCCACTGGGCGGGTCAGTTCCTGTCCGTTTCCAGGGGCAGTTCCCTTGACCGGGGAGAGGTCGACCGGAGAAGGACAGTAGGTGGCGATAAAGTCCAGAAGCAAGTGAGTGCCAACGTTCTTTGTAGCGGCACCGCACAGCACGGGCGCCAGAGTGCCCTTTAGGATGCCGGTCTTGAGCCCTTTGGCAAATTCCTCTGGTGACAAGCTCCCTTTCTCGAAGTAGCTTTCCAGGATCGCATCATCGCACTCGGCGACCATTTCCACCAGCTTTTCGCGCAGGCCATCGGCCTTTGCTTTCAGCTCCGCTGGAATGTCGCTCATCGTGTACTTGCCACTGCCGTCGGTGGCGAAGGTGACCAATTTCATGTGCACCAGGTCGACGATAGATTTGAAGCTCTCTCCCTCGCTGGCAGGGAATTGCACCACGGTCACGCTATGCCCGAAACGCTCCTGAGCCGCGGCGACGGCCTTCTCAAAGTTAGCGTGCTCTTTGTCTTCGCGATTGACAAAGAACAGGCGCGGAGTTCCCTGTTTGGTAACGATCTCCATCACGTTCTCGGTGCCAACAGCGATGCCGGATACTGCATCCACCAGCACCACTGCAAGGTCGGCCACCCGCAGGGCGCTGACGGCGTCGCCAAAAAAGTCGGCATACCCAGGGGCATCGACGATGTTGATCTTGACGTCTTTCCAGAAGCAATGCATCAGCGTCGTGCTGACGGAAATCTTTCGCTCTATCTCGTCTGCCTGGTAGTCCGACACTGTGGATCCGTCATCGACGCTGCCCATGCGCGTGGTTTCGCCGGCGGAAAAGAGGATGGCCTCCGCCAGAGAGGTCTTGCCGGCGCCGCCATGGGCCACCAGAGCAATGTTGCGCAAATCTTTGGTTGCGATCTCTTTCACTCTTCACTCCTTATTGCAGTGATAGGCCAGCTGCGCGTCTTGCACGGACGCGCTCCTACTTGTTTGTCGCTGCGGCCAACTGGAGCCGCAAGATGCGCCCCGTGGGGGTCTTGGGCAGTGCCTGATGGAACTGCACGCTCTTGGGGCGCTTGTACACTTCCAGATGTTCTGCGCAGAATGCGCTCAGCTCCTCGGCGGTAAGCTCTGCACCGGGCTTCAGTGCAACGTGGAGCTTCACCTCCTGGCCGTGCACCGGGTCGGGCACGCCCACTGCCGCGGCCTCGGCCACGGCAGGGTGGCTCAGTGCCACCTGCTCGATCTCGTGCGGATAGATATGAAACCCTCCCTTGCAGATGATCTCCTTCTTACGGGCGATCACGTAGAAGTAGTGGTCGGGGTCGGCGAAGCCGATGTCCCCAGTGTGGAGCCACCCATCGCGCAGGGCCCTCGAGGTGTCCTCCTCGCGATTCAGGTAGCCCTTCATGACGTTCGGCCCTTTGACCACGATCTCGCCGTGTTGCCCCGGCCGCAAGGGTTTCCCCTCAGTGTCCACCACGTTTAACTCCACTCCCAACATGGGCAGACCCACCGAGCCGGGCTTGCGCTCCCTGTCCAGTCGGTTGCTGGTGACGAGGCCTGCTGCTTCGGTGAGGCCGTAGCCGGCAAGGACGAGAGTGTTGGCAAAACGCTCCTCGAACCGTTGCCGGAGTTCTTCAGCAAGCGGCGACCCGGAGGTGAGACAGTACTTGAGCGAGGAGAGGTCGTCGCCTTCTTGTGCCGTGTCCAGCAGCGCCTGGAGCATGCCCGGAGCGGCCGCCATGCAGGTGACTTGATTTTGGGCTATTGAAGTGAGAATCTCGCGCGGTCGGAAACGGTGATGGATGACCAATTGCGCACCAGCTTCCATGGCCGCGTTCATCGCTGCTGCCTGCGCGAAAGGATGGAACAACGGCAGCACGGCCATGATCCTGTCTTTGGCAGTGAGCCGAAGCATGGTGCGACACATGTTTGCCGCCGAAGTGAGGTTGAGGTGCGTAAGCTCCACGCCCAACGGTGGCCCAGTAGTCCCCGCCGTGTAGGCAATCACCGCCGTATCATCCTCTGCTACAGAAACCGGTTCCCCCTCGGCCGTCGATTGGGCAATGAGGTGCGTCAGGCTTTGGGAATCCACAGGGATGCGCTCTGCCAGGAAGACCAATTTCACAGGCTGGCCCCATTCCTCCACCGCTGCCAGCACCGTGTTCTTGAATCCTCCCCAGGCGATGAACACCTGAGCGTTGGTCTCGCCAAGAATCTGGCTCAATTCCTCTCGCCGGACCAGAATGCTGAGCGGCACTACCGTCGCACCAGCCCACAATACGGCGTAGTAGCTAATGACAAAGTGCGGCAGGTTCGGTAACATCAAGGCAACCCGCACGCCAGGACCAACGCCAAGCCCTTTGAGCCCATTGGCCAGGCGACGAACCGCTTCCTCAAGCCGTCCGTATTCGATCTTGTGTTCGTTAAAGACCAGCGCCGTCGATTCGCTGCTTCTACGAGCCGCATTCTGGACAAGACTTGTCAGTGTGTGCACCATACCTCTCCACACGAACGAGCAGACTACCTTCCCTTCTGCCCGCAATTCCTGGTGATGCTCAGATGATGCTTACCGTCGCGCACGGGTGATTATTGCACGCGGAGCAAGCCTTTGTAGTATAAAACAAAACAGGCAAATAGTCAAGGGAAAAATCGCTCTATCTCTCGATGCTTGCGTGCTTTCAGGTGGCGTCAGGTTCTTCGGCGCTCAGCCGGCACTGGCCAGGAAATGAACAACCGCTGGGTCTGGGCAAGACCCATTCCGCGGTGTCTTGCATTTGCACACTTGAAGGGCTGGACAGTAGAAAAAAAACTATTCGTTCTGGGATGGCGGAAATTTCTCTTGACTTTGTGCCGAAAAGCCATATATTTTGCCCGTGAAAATCGATATATGGCCAAATTGGGGAAAGGGCTGTCAACATTTAGTGGTGCGCGCCAATTACCAACTCTGGTTCGTGAACAGAGACGCCGCATCCAGGCCCTGAGAGTAATGCGCGGTCCAGTGCCGCAACTGTGTGGATGGGAGGTGGTTGTAGAGTGGGACGACATCTTCGGCGCACGCATTGGACCGCGCTTCTTCTTTTAGGATTGGTGGAGAGTGCCGCCGAGCTTCCTGCCTAGTATTTCCGGGCCTGATCCCGCCTTGAGCTCCCCGGCGGAATTGCCCTGGTTGCCCGTCGAATACCCCCCTACAAGCCAACGCCGAGGCTGCGGCCGCGCAGCTATCTCAGTTTTTGTTTGATTTTGAAGGGAAAATGCGCTATATTGCCATGCGACCGATGGCGGAGATAAATGCATGGCGGTCTTGCAGGACATCACGTTAGGGCAGTACTATCCAAGCAATTCCCTTGTGCACCGCCTTGACCCGCGGGCCAAATTGGTGGCCAGCGTGGTTCTTATGAGCGGCTTGCTCTTGACCGACAGCCTGCCGCTGACGGTGGCATGGGGGATGCTGGCAGTAGCACTCGTGGTGGCAGCGCGGCTACCTGTTGGCCTGGTCCTTCGGAATCTGCGGGCCTTTGTCTGGCTTTTCCTCCTTACCATGGTGGTGCACTCTTTCTTCACGGGCGGTACGCCTCTGGTGAGATTGCCGGTCCTGGGATGGAAGTTGACCTGGGAGGGCGTGGAAAAAGGGCTTCTCTACTCTTTCCGTCTGGGATTGCTTGTGGTGATGGCCGCACTGCTGACGCTCACCACCTCACCCATCGAGCTCACCGACGGTCTGGAGCGACTTCTGCGCCCGCTCCGCCGGCTGGGGGTGCCGGTACACGAGCTGGCCATGATGATGTCGCTTGCCCTCCGTTTCGTGCCCACCCTGCTTGAGGAGGCCGACCGCCTTCAGAAGGCGCAGGTGTCGCGAGGAGCGAGCTTTGAGGGGAGCCTAGTGCAGAGGGCGCGGAGTGTGGTGCCGTTGGTGGTGCCGCTCTTTGTTTCTGCGTTCCGCAGAGCCGACGAGCTGGCGCTGGCTATGGATGCGCGCTGCTACCGTGGTGGGGAGGGGCGCACCTGCTACCATCTCCTCCGCCTGAAGCCGGTGGACTATCTGGCGCTGGTGTTGAGCGGCGGGCTACTGGCCTTGGCAATGTGCCTGTGAACCACAATGGAGCGCAATCTGAAACTGGTGTTGGAGTACGACGGCACCGATTTTTGCGGGTGGCAGAGGCAACCGGCTCTGCGCACAGTGCAGGGAGAGGTGGAGCGTGTTCTTCAGCAACTTCTCCAGCACCCCGTGGACCTGACCGCAGCGGGCAGGACCGATGTGGGGGTTCATGCCTTGGGACAGGTGGTTAACTTTTTTACCTCCAGGCGCTTGCAGGCGAGGAAGATTTTCCTGGGACTGAACGCTTTGCTGCCGGCAGATATCAGAGTGCGGGAAGTGTGCGAGGTGCCTCCGGCTTTCAATGCGCGATTCTCCGCGGTGGCGCGCACCTACCGGTACCGCATCGGTACTCAGCCGCGGGCCATCGGACGGCAGTACGTGTGGTACTATCCTCGTGAGTTGGACCTGGAGCGGATGCGCCAGGCCTCCCAACCGCTGCTGGGAGAGCAGGACTTTCGTTCCTTCTGCCGCGCCGAGGCGGACCTGCCGCACTACCGATGCTGTGTCCAGGAGCTGGAGTGGTTTAGGGATGGGGAGGAGATTTGGCTGGATATCACCGCGAACCGCTTCTTGCATGGGATGGTGCGGGCAATTGTGGGCACTCTGGTGGAGGTGGGACGCGGTAAGGTTCCCCCAGAGCGGGTGGCGCAGATGCTGCAGGCGCGCGATCGTCGGGCAGCTGGACCCAGCGCTCCTGCACACGGCCTGTGCCTCATGCGGGTGATATATCCAGAAGAAGTGCTGTAGATGCTACTGTTGTCAGGGACTCATCGGAACGGAGGTGCTATGAAGATTTTCATCGACACGGCCAACATTGCGGAGATTAAAGAAGCAGCAAGTCTAGGCATACTTGACGGCGTCACGACCAATCCCACGCTGTTGGCAAAGGAGAAAGGCGACCCGAGAGAGATCCTTGCTCAGATCTGCACCATTGTCGACGGCCCGGTAAGCGCTGAAGTCGTGAGCTTGGAGGCAGAAGGGATCGTGCGGGAGGGCCGCGAGCTGGCTGCTATTCATGAGAACATCTACGTGAAGATCCCTGCTACCACCGAGGGGCTCAAGGCGATTCGCCAGCTGCGGGCGGAAGGGATCCACACCAATGCCACGCTGATCTTCAGCCCCATGCAGGCGCTCTTGGTGGCCAAGGCGGGGACTAATCTCATCTCCCCCTTCGTGGGGAGGCTGGACGATATCAGCCACGTGGGGATGGACCTCATCAGCGACATCCTCACCATCTACGGCAACTATGGGTTTGACACCGAGGTAGTGGTTGCCAGCATTCGGCACCCATTGCACGTGGTGGAGGCGGCGCTCCTGGGGGCGCACATTGCCACAGTGCCGTTCAAGGTCATTGAACAGCTCATGAAACACCCTCTCACGGACATAGGCATTGAGCGCTTCTTGCAGGATTGGGAGAAGGTGCGAGCACAGCAGGGCACGCCGCCACGTTCGCGGTAGACTGACGACTGACGAGTGCAGGTGCGCATGGAACTGCACGATCTTTCTGAGTTTTTCAAGCTTTCGGCAGTATTGAACTACCAACTCGCTGCCCGCGGGCCCAACTGGAATGCGCTCTTGCGCACCATTGTGGGCACCAAGCAGCTCGAGGCTGGCGCATGGGAGGCCCTGCGAGGCGTGCTTGAGGCCCTGTACGCGATGTATGGAGCGCAGCGCCGTCGGTTGGGCCTGCCAATGATCATTCACCCCCTCCGTTCCGCCGCCCTGCTGGCGCGTGTACTGGAAAAGCCCAATGTGCTCGAGCTCAGCACAATCCTCCTGCACGACCGCTTCGAAGACATCGACCCCACGCAATTTGCAGCTGGCGACTGGTCGAGGCTGGATGAGCAGCTCCAGAACGCCGTGGCGAGGCTCCATGAGGTGGATCGTTGGTTTCTCATGGAGCGGTTGCAGTGGCTTACCCGGAGGCCAGAGGAAAGCTACTACCAGTACGTAGGGAGGCTCTTTACGCAGGCGGCTCGGACCCCGGAGGCTATCCGCGCCAAACTGGCCGACCGTCTTGACAATACCCTGGATATGCGCATTGACATTGAGGACCCGCTCGAGGATGTAGACTTTTTCGAGACCGTATTCCAGCTGCTGTTTGCCAACTACTTTCGGGGGTATCATCCCAAGGAGCCTCATCCTCCCCCTTCTGCGCTCAACGGCGCACATCGCCTTTACCAGCTATTCAAGAACACGGTGCTCATGTCAATCATGCGGCAGCGTGGACTGTGGCGGGATGACGAGCCGGTCCGGAAGCTGTTCGATGCCCTGGCGCGGGCCAGCATGAAAGAGGCACAGCGCATCATCCTCCACATCATTGCCTACCACGAGACCTCTATTGACCAGGTGCGTGCTCTGATGATGGAGACGATGGAATATGTGCGCCACGGCGGCATTGACGCGGTCACGCTCCCTATGCCTGGGTCTCGTCTGGACGGCCTGTTCATGTCCAGGTTCGGCGACACGGACAAGGTGGCACTTGAGGAGAAGCTACAGAACCTGTATCAAGACAAGCCGTTGATGATCGAGGCTGCGCTTGCATTCATCGTCATCTTCCTCAGCTTCATTGATGACCCGGACTATTATGTGCACGGGATCAATGAGCAGGGGATTCACCCTCAGCCGTCCGCGTGAAGAAGGGGGTCTTCAGAGGTAGTCGATCATGAGCCAGAGAAGGGGGAGACGGGGCGACATGGGGGGTGGGCGGCCTTTGCGCGACGCGCAAGGCGTGAGAGAGCGTCCAGGAGGGTTCGATGACGGCACAGACGCAAATGGTGGTGGTGTTCGTCACCTATCTGGTGTTCCTTGTTGTGTGGGGTCTTTATCAGGGCCGGAGGGTGCGTAGTGGGCTTGACTTCGCCATAGCCGGGCGGCGCCTTCCCGGGTGGGTGGCAGCTCTCTCGGAGCGAGCCACCGGCGAGTCGTCTTGGGCATTGTTGGGTCTGCCCGGATTTGCTTATGCCCAGGGTCTGGTGAGTATATGGACGGCGGTGGGGTGTGTAGCAGGGATCGTGGTCGCTTGGGCGTTGCTTTCGTGGCGGCTCCGCGCGGAAGCCGAGCTCTACCAAGTGCGCACTTTTACCGACTATGTGGCACGGAGGCACAGCCCACTGCAGGGGGCGATACGGTGCGTGGCCAGTCTGACCATCGTGTTCTTTTTCTTCTTCTACGTCGGGGCGCAGTTTTTGGGCGGCGGGAAGGTGCTCAACACCCTGTTCGGCCTAGACCAGCGGTGGGGAATGCTACTCACCGCTCTCATCATCGCCCCATACTGCGTTTACGGCGGGTTCCGCAGCGTGGTCTACACCGATGTGGTGCAAGCTTTGATAATGATTGCCACTCTTCTCGTGGGCCCCGCGGTAGGGTTGGTGGCCATCGCCGGGCGCGGCGATGTGTACGCGCGGAGTGTACCAGAGGCGCTGGCGCGGGCAGGAGGAGGCCTTGAGTCGCTGACCGGTGCTATGGGCGGTTTGGCAGCCGGCATCGCGGTCATGGGCGGCCTTTCCTGGTTCTTCGGCTACTTGGGCGGACAGCCGCAATTGACCCTGCGCTTCATGGCGATTCGCGACGCAGCGCAGGCACGCCGCGCGCGATGGATCGGCCTTGCCTGGACGATTCTGGCGTACGCGGGCGCGCTGAGCATAGGTTGGATCGGGCTGGCTCTCTTCGGCCCCAACCAGTTGCCGGACCCCGAGCACGTGATGCCGGCGGTGTTGCGTGCGCTCCTTCCTCCACCTCTTGCCGCATTGCTGATTGTGGGCGCAGTGGCAGCCATGATATCGACGGCGGATTCCCTCCTGCTGGTCGCTTCGACCGAGCTGGCGGAAAATCTGCTCCAGCCACTCCAGGCGCGGGCCCCACAGAGCGAGGCAAAGAGGCTAATGCACGCCAGGGTGATCACTGGGCTCCTGGCGGCCATTGCCCTGGCGGTGGCGTACGTTTCGCCCAGCAGGCTCATCTACAGCCTCGTTGGCTATGTCTGGGCGGGTATCGGAGGCACTTTCTCTGTCGTGATCTTGGGCACCCTGTTTAGCCGGCGCTTCCATGCGCGCGCCGCGCTCATCACCATCGTGGTCGGAGTGGTCTTTACCGTCGTCTGGATTCGTACCGGCCTGGAAGAGGTCATTACGGCACGAGTGATGACTTTCGTAGTAGCCGGGATAGCAGCCGCGCTTTCCTCTGTCCTGATCCCCGCACCTGAGAACCAGGCACCATGCTGAGGGAACAGCCAGGTCAGAGCACGTTGTAGGGGCATTCATGACCCGCGAAAGCTCAAGGCGTTCTTCACCCAGCACCTCACGTCCCCTCGCCGCAGAGGTTCGGTGGTACCAGGGGAAACCCACGCTTTTCCTCAACGGAGGACCTTACCCGCCTCTCCTGTATGCCCTCACCGACGTTCCAGGGGGCCGGTGGAGCTGGGAGGAAGTGCCGCAGCACAATCTGCGTATGTTCGCCCAATTGGGCTTTCGTCTTTTCCAGGTCGACCTGTTTCTGGAGCATGTGTGGTTGGCGCCAGGTCGCTTCGACCTCACGCTGGCACGCCGGCAGATCCGCGGTGTGCTGGAGGCATGTCCAGAGGCCGCCGTGTTTCTGCGCCTGCACGTCAATGCCCCGCGCTGGTGGAGCAAGGACCACCCGGAAGAATGGACCGCCTATGCGGACGTGCCGGTGACTGTGGAAAGGGAAGAGGGGCTCCACCGCATTATCGAATTTGACAATAGCCCTGTGAATAGAGTGAGTCTTGCCTCACAGCTATGGCGGGAGCAGGTCGGAGAACAAGTGGCTCGGTTTTGTCGGGAGCTGGCCGGCTCGGAGGAGGGGAAGGCTCTTGCGGGGATCCACATTGCCTGCGGCGTGTACGGCGAATGGCACTACTGGGGCTTCTTTCACAACGAGCCAGATGCGGGTCCGGCGATGACCCGCCATTTCCGTCGCTGGCTCAAGGTTCGTTACGGCAATGACCGTGCATTGCAGCACGCGTGGAGGAATCCCCATACTACTTTCGAGACCGCCGAGGTGCCTGGGCACGAAGCGCGGGCGCGGACAGGTGCGGGCGTTTTCCGCCTGCCGCAGGCAGAACTTCAGGTCGTGGATTACTATCGCTGTCAGCAGGAGCTGGTCGCTGAGAACATCGAGTACTTCTGCCGCTTGGTAAAGGAGAATTGGCCTCGGCCAATAGTGACCGGTACCTTCTACGGGTACATGTTCCCTATGTTCGGCCGCCAGGCACCGGGCGGCCACCTGGAGTTCATGCGCATACTGGAGTCCCCGTGGATTGACTACCTCAGCGGACCTCAATGCTATTTCCCCTTTTCCACTGAGCCGGGTGGGGCCTACCGCTCTCGCAGCCTATTGGAAAGCTGCCGCCTGCACGGCAAGCTCTGGTTAGATGAGATGGACCAGAAGCCCGATTTGGTGTGGGACCCGCTGATGCCAGGGTACCGCGGATCGGCCGAGCTGAGCGTGGCTCTCCTGCGGCGGAACTTGATTGCCACCCTGACTCGCGGCCACGGTCTGTGGCTGTACGATTTTGGCGTAGGGTTCGCCAATGCCGGCTGGTGGGACCACCCCATCTTGGCGGAAGAAATCAGGAAACTACATGGGCTCTTCGCCTCACGCCTCCACGAGGAATTCCAGAGCGAAGCCGACGTGCTCGTGGTGTACGACACCGAGGCCTTCTACTTTCTTGCCTCTACTCCGCAGGCGGACCCGGTGAGCCGGACCCTCATGGATGAGACCACCTTGGCGATATACCTGAGCGGCATCGTCTGTGACCAGGTGCACGTGGCCGATCTTCCCCGCATTGACCTGAGAAAGTATCGCGTGGTGGTCTTCATGAACACCTTCGTCATGAGCGAGGCGCAGCGGGCCTTTGTGTGCACACGCGTGGCTGGGGAAAACCGACATCTGGTCTTCTTCTACGCGCCTGGATTCTGCGACCAGGTTTGTTTGAGTGAGGACTTTATGGGCGAGACAACGGGGATAAGGGTGCGCAGGGTGGAGGAGGAACACCCAGAGGTTGAGGTCACTGACCCCCGCTGGCCGGATGAGCGCTTGCGCTTGGACGTGGAGGCTCTGGTGCCCATGTTCGCAGTGGACGACCCTCACTGCTCCGTGCTTGGTGTCCTGCGGAGCAGCAGGCGCCCTGCTTTTGTGCGCAAAGAGGTGGGGGGAAGCGTGCGGTGGTACTGCGCTCTCCCCATTGTGAGTCCGGCTCTGATGAGGAGGGTTTTCGCCGAGGCTGGGGCGCACATATACGGAGGGGCCGGGGATGTTTTCTATGCTGGGAACGGCCTAATCTGCGTCCACAGCAAAGAAGGGGGAAGGCGCGCTGTGCGGTTGCGCGGGGGCAGATCTATTGTCATAGACTTGCCGGCCGGGGGCACGGCGGTCGTCGATGCTACTTCTGGGCAAGTGCTCGCTTCGTAGGTGCAGGTGCAAGATGCTGGACGCCCGTGATGCAGCGGTCCTCGGTACTGCATACACGGTGAGAGACTGCTGTTGCAGGTCGCGATAGCGGTGCGCAGGAACGGGAGTGGTGGCTCTGAGCGCGACGACCGTCCTCGACGGCAAGTCGCCATGGGCTCTGAGAGAGGCACGGAGGAAGCTCCGCATGCCGTCAAGGCGTAGGGTTCACTCGGGCTCGATTTCCAAACCATTGCGGAACACTCCATCGCACCCTTGCAGGAGTGTTTGGGTGGTGAGGAAGTGACTGCGAACGCTAGGTCAGGACGGTTGTTGTAGCGCGAGCGGGGTGCACGTGTCAGTTTCTGGTCCGGAGGTATCATGGAGGCATATGAGGCGATCATAACCCGAAGGAGTGTGCGAACTTTTACCAGTCGCCCCGTGCCGCCGGAGGTGGTTCGCAAGCTACTGGTGGCGGCGATGTCGGCTCCCTCGGCGGGCAACCAACAGCCTTGGCATTTTGTGGTGGTGAGGGCGAGGGGAACGCTGGAAGCCTTGGCTGAGCTTCTTCCTCACGGCAAGATGCTACTTCATGCTCCCGTGGCGGTGGTGGTGTGCGCAGATCTCCGGTTGGAAGTACACGCAGGATATTGGGTGCAGGACTGTGCAGCTGCCACAGAGAACCTCCTTCTGGCCGCGCATGCCCTGGGCCTCGGTGGCGTCTGGGTGGGCGTTTATCCACGCGAGGAGCGCGTGGTTGGCGTGCGTAAGCTGTTTGCCCTGCCGGACGAAGTCATGCCTCTGTGCATCGTTGCCATTGGCTATCCCGGTGAGCCAATCGGCGGGGCCGAGCGGTACAAGGAGGGACGTGTTCATTACGAACGCTGGTAAGTCTTATTGCGGAAGCAAGCAGAAGATGATTGAAAATGAGACCAACTTTTGCTATCTTTAGCAGGCAAAACGGGGAGATCGCGAGGGCGAACACAGAGGGGGTGCATTGATGGGGTCGTGGGAGGCCAGGTACCAGCGGTCCGTCGTCGAGCTAATAAGGGCACGCCGTTCGTGTCGCACTTTCGATGGCAGGCCCTTAGCCCCTGAGGTGCAGCAGGCGCTCGCCACGTGGCTACGAGATCCAAGAGAGGGTCCGTTCGGCAACGCGGTACGTCTTGGGCTGGTGGAGCTGGAGCCGGGCCAGTGGTTTGGTGCCAGATGGGGAACGTATGGGGTGATCAAAGGGGCGCATGCTTTTCTGGTTGGGGCGGTACAGCATGGCCCAATGGAGCTGGAGGACTTTGGTTTTGTTTTCGAAGCCGCGATACTGAAGGCAACAGAATTGGGGGTGGCCACTTGTTGGTTGGGCGGAACTTTCGCACGTAGCCTTTTCGCCAGGGCGGTGCAGTTGGGGGAAGGGGAGCTTCTCCCGGCGGTAAGCCCGCTGGGTTATGCGAAGGTCGGCGCGACTCTGGTTGATGCAGCCTTTCGTCGGCTGGCAAAATCGGCCACACGGAAGCCGTGGGCCGAGCTTTTCTTCTCCGCAGAAACAGGGAGCCCGCTTTCTCCCGAAGAGGTTGGCAGCTATGCGCTGGCGCTAGAAATGTTGCGCCTGGCCCCTTCGGCGTCGAACCGTCAGCCCTGGCGTGTGTGGTGGGAGCCGGCTCGGTCCAGTTTCCACATGGTTTTGCACAGGACTAAAGGATACCGCATTCCGGGCGCTCTAGACCTGCAGCGGGTGGACATGGGGATTGCCATGTGCCACTTTGCGCTGACAGCCAGGGAGATAGGATTGCATGGACGATGGGTGAGAGAGCGAGTGACGCCGGGCAGAATACCAGCGGATACTGAGTACTGTGCCACGTGGCGGGCGTCGGAGACAGCGCCTCGGCCGGGAGAGTGCAGGAACGATGACTCACGCGGGTAGGTTTTTCGCGAAGGTAGTGACGCCTTCGGGTGTCACATGGTTTGGTCTTGGCATTAATGTCTTTTTTTCGGCCGCCAAAGTTGTAGCAGGAGCGCTGTTCCACAGCCAGGCCATCTTGGCGGACGGATTGCACAGTATTTCGGACATGGCGACCGATGTGGCAGTCCTGGCAGGCCTGCGGGTGTCCAGTAGGCCTGCAGATGAATGCCACAACTACGGTCATCGGCGTGCCACTACGTTGGCCACGTTGTTCGTGGGTGCAGCCCTTCTTGCAGCCGCGCTTTGGATCGGTTACACTGCGGTGGTTACCGTGCGCGAGACCCACAGCGCCGTGCGAGGCCTTCTGCCCTTTATTGTCGCGGCGGTGTCGGTCCCATTTAAGGAACTGCTGTATCACTTGACCAGGCGTGTGGGCATAAAGGCTTCGGACAATTCATTGGTGGCCAACGCGTGGCACCACCGCAGTGATGCCTGGGCTTCAGCCACCGCGGCTGCAGGGCTGGCCGTGGTCACCTTCGGCGGCCCCAGATGGGCCTTCGTAGACCATGTGACGGCCATGATCCTCTCGGCCTTTCTTGTAGTGCTGGCTGCCAAAATCCTTTGGAGCAGCGGCAGCGAGCTGATGGACCGCGCACCTGACAGCGTGACGCTGGGTGCCATCACGCAAGCGGTTGCGGAGACCACAGGTGTGCGCAGCTTTCACGCGGTCCGGGCGCGGCGGGTGGGCGAGATGGTGGAGATGGACGTCCACATCCAGGTCGACCCAAACCTCACTGTCAGCCAAGGGCATGACATCGCCCGCTCGGTGCGGAACCGCGTGGTAGCGCAGAATCCCAAGGTTACTCAAGTCATCGTGCACATCGAACCGGCGGAAGAAGGCAAAAAAGAGAGTTGAGCGGGCAAATAGGCAAGGAGGATGCGTCATGGTAAGGTGGTGTCTGCAGAGTGCGGTATTGCTTTCTATTGGCGCCGTCATGGCGTTGGCCGGAATGGTGCAGGGTGGCGAACCGATCAAGCTCCCCCCGCCGCAGACCGAAGGGGGTATGCCGCTGATGGCTGCCCTAAAGGCGCGGGCCAGCTCCCGCTCCTTCAGCAACAAGCCCTTGCCGCTGCAAGTACTTTCCAACTTGCTTTGGGCTGCATGCGGCATCAATCGGCCTGAATCGGGCAAGAGAACCGCGCCCACTGCCATGAACATGCAGGAGATCGACGTGTATGTGGCTTTGGCCGACGGGCTCTACCTGTACAATCCCAAGGACCACGCGCTGGAACTGGTGTTGAAAGAGGACTTGAGAGCCGCTACTGGACGCCAGAGCTTTGTGGCGGAGGCACCGGTTAACTTGATTTTCGTGGCCGACCGGGCCAAGATGGGTCGCGCCTCAGAAGAGATGAAAGATTTCTACTCCGCCACAGACACCGGTTTCATTAGCCAGAATGTCTACCTGTTCTGTGCCTCGGAGGGACTGGCTACTGTGGTGCGGAATATGGTAGACAAAGCGGCCTTAGCGGAGAAGATGGGTTTGCGGCAAGACCAGAGGGTGGTCATGGCACAGTCGGTGGGCTACCCCAAGGAGTAGGCGCCTGCTCTGGCGAACAAGGAGACGACGATCATGGGCAAAACCGCGCGTGGTGCGGCCTTTTTCGTGGCAGGGTTTGTTGCCTCCACCCTCTTAGTGGCGCGCTGTGGGCAGGACCAGCCTGCGCCCAAGTCCACGCATGTCATCGAGGTGACCGAGACTGCAGCGCAGACCAACAGCGCGCACGATTCGCTCGCGCTGTTTCGCCAATGGCAAATCACCGCCTCGCGCGAAAATGCAATTACGCGAGCAGTGGCCAAAGCGAGCCCGGCGGTGGTGGGTATCAACGTCATCCAGGTGCGCGAATACACCCGCCGCATGTTCATGGATGACCCCTTTTGGGATTTCTTCTACCCGCGTCGTTACCGAGAGCGAGTGCAGAGCCTAGGGTCCGGCTTCATCATCTCCCCAGACGGCTATATCGTCACCAACGAGCATGTGGTGCACAATGCGGTGGAGATTGTGATCACGCTGTGGGGGGGAAAGCAGTACCAGGCAAAGCTGGTGGGCAGCGATTTCACTACCGACATCGCCTTGCTCAAGATCGACGGCAAGGACCTGCCCACAGTGACGCTGGGTAATTCGGATGAGGTCATTAGGGGGGAGTGGGTCATCGCGCTGGGTAATCCCTTTGGCCTGTTCAACATCAATTCTGAGCCCAGCGTGAACGTGGGCGTGGTGAGCAATGTGAACATGGATTTTGGCGAGCAGAACGGTCGGCTTTACCAGGACATGATTCAGACCGACGCCCAGATCAATGGTGGCAATAGCGGCGGCCCCTTGCTCAACAGCCTTGGCGAAGTGATCGGCATGAATACCTGGATCATCTCCGGTAGCCGGGACATGAGCGGCAACATCGGCATCGGGTTCGCCATCCCCGTGAATACCATCAAGCGCATTGTGCGCGAGTTGCGAGAGAAGGGGCGGGTGGAGCGCGAGTTCTGGACCGGGCTGGAGGTGGACGAGATCAGTACCATGGTGGCGTTTGCCCTGGGGTTGGGTGCGCAGCGTGGCGTGGTGGTGACCGATGTGGCCAACAATAGTCCAGGGGAGCGTGCGGGCCTCAAACCGGGTGACGTCATTTTGGAAGTCAATGGCAAGGCGGTGCGTACGCCAGACCAGATCATGTCCATCATAAGCGAACAAGACCTGCGCCCTGGAGATTCATTGCGGCTAAAGGTATTCAGGCAGGGGCGCGTCTTCGATGCCCAGGTCAGGCTCGAACGTCCGCCGCGTTCGTCGTGAGGTGCGCATGATCGCCCGCTACACACGCCCGCGCATGGGCGCCATCTGGAGCGATGAGCACCGCTTCGCCACCTGGCTCGAAGTGGAGACGGTGGTCTGCGAGGTGATGGCCGAGCTGGGGCAGATTCCTCGCGAAGCCGCACAGACTATACGGAGCAAGGGGCGCTTCGACGTCGCGCGCATCGCCGAGATCGAAAAGACGGTCAAACACGATGTCATTGCTTTTCTGACCAACGTAGGCGAGTCCGTGGGCGACGCGGCGCGGTACCTGCATTTAGGGCTCACCTCGTCGGACCTGCTGGACACCGCTCTTGCCCTGCTCATGCGCGAGGCAGGGACGGTCCTGCTGGACGACCTGAAGGATCTGCGAGAGGCGGTGCGCCGGCGTGCCATAGAGCACAAGCACACCCCTTGCATTGGCCGAACGCATGGGGTGCACGCAGAGCCCATTACCTTCGGGCTAAAGCTTGCCGTCTGGTACGACGAGCTGGGCCGCGCCCAAGAGCGCCTGATGCGTGCCATTGAGGCTGTATCGGTGGGCAAGGTTGCGGGAGCCGTGGGCACCTTCGCCTACCTGGACCCACGCGTGGAGGAGATGGTCTGTGCGCGACTGGGTCTGCGCCCGGCGCCGATTTCCACCCAGATTGTCCAACGTGACGTACATGCCGAATTCCTCTGCACGCTGGCCCTTATCGCCAGCTCCATCGAAAAGTTTGCCGTGGAACTGCGCAATCTCCAGCGGACCGAGATTCTCGAGGCTGAGGAGTACTTTTCGCCAGGACAGAAGGGCTCCTCAGCGATGCCACACAAGCGCAACCCCATTACCTGCGAGCGCCTGGCAGGGATGGCCCGCTTGGTGCGGAGTTATGCCCTGGCTGGCTTGGAGAACGTGCCACTCTGGCACGAGAGGGACATCAGCCACTCCAGCGTGGAGCGGGTTGTTCTGCCCGACAGCACCATCGCATTGGACTACATGCTTGCCACCTTCACAGAAGTGGTAGACCGAATGCTGGTCTACCCCGAACACATGCGCGCCAATCTGGAAAAAACCGGCGGGTTGATCTTCTCGCAAGCCTTGCTGTTAGCCCTAGTGGGCAAAGGGGTAAGCAGGGAACAGGCCTATCAATGGGTGCAGGCAAATGCGATGAAGGCCTGGCGCAGTGGGGGTGGTTTCAAGGAGATGGTGATGGACGATCCGCAGGTGCGCAGCGTGTTGCCTGCGGAAGAGGTGGAGCGCTGTTTCGACCTGAGCTACAGCCTACGCCACGTCGATCATATCTTTGCGCGCCTCGGGTTGGTGTGAACACCGTGGCGCATGGGATTAGAGAAGCAGGAGGAGACGTTGAGAAAAGACAAGAAGCTCTACGAAGGCAAGACCAAGCGCCTTTACACCACCGACAACCCAGATTTGTTAATCCAGGAGTTCAAACACGACGCGGTAGCTGCCAATGGCGCCAAGTCGACAACGGTCAAGGGAAAGGGAGTGGTCAACAACCGTGTTTCCGCGCACCTTTTCCGTTACCTGGAAAGCTACCATGTGCCCACTCACTTTGTCAAATCCCTGTCCGACACTGAGATGCTGGTCAAGCGGCTGGACATCATTCCAGTGGAAGTGGTGGTGCGCAATGTGGCGGTGGGCAGTTTGGGCGAGCGCTTTGGTGTCGAGCAAGGCGAAGACTTGCCACATCCAGTGGTCGAGTACTATCTGAAGGATGACGAGCGTCACGACCCGATGCTCAATGAAGACCACGTGGTGGCATTTGGCCACGCCTCCGGCGGCGACCTGGGCCACATCCGCCGCACGGCGCTGAAGATCAATGTGGTGCTCAGGGACTTTTTCCTGCGTCGGAATCTAAAGCTCCTGGACGTGAAACTCGAGTTTGGCCGTGCGAAGGGGAAGATCCTGGTGGGGGATGAAATCTCCCTGGACACCTGCCGACTACAAGATCTTCAGTCGGGCCAGCGTCTGGATAGAGATTATCTGGTAGCCGATCCGGTGCGCGCAGAGCAGCTTTACCAGGACTTCTTGGTGCGCGTGCTGGGTCAGGCGGGCCAAGGGTGACGCTCGTGAGGTGGACGTGGCCACAGAGGGGATAGGCACTGTGCTGGCCTGCGCCTTGATGGCGGCGGTGGTCAGCGCGGGCTGGCTGGTCAGTGGGGCGCCTGCCCTCGCTGTCCTGGCCTGCGTGCTTTGGGCGGGCGTAGGCCTTGTGGTGTACTTTTTCCGAGACCCCAAACGCACCCCGCCAGAGGGAGAGGGCCTGCTGCTTAGTCCTGCCGATGGGCGGATTGTTGCTATCGAGCGTCAGGAGGCGCGCGAGTTCCTGTCCGGACCGGTGTGGCGCATCGCTATATTTTTGTCGCTGTTTGATGTGCATGTGGTGCGCGCGCCACTCAACGGCTCTGTGAGCCATTTTCGCTACCAGAAAGGACGCTTCACCCCGGCTATGCGCGCCCAAGCGGGACGCGTCAACGAGCAGGTCATAATCGGCATTGGTGGCCAAGAGGGCAATTTGCTCATGCGGCTCATTGCCGGAGTGGTGGCCCGTCGCATAGTTTGCCACTTGCGCGAGGGTTGGCAAGTGGAGCGCGGTCAAAAGATCGGCATCATCAGGTTCGGCTCCAGGGTAGAGTTGGAACTGCCGGCGGCAGCGGCCATACACGTGCAGCTGGGGCAAAAGGTACGAGGTGGAGAGAGCACTATTGCGAGCTTGGGAAGTTGACAGGTGGTCCGTCCTGGCGGACGTGTGCACCGCGCTCAACATGCTGTGCGGCTTTTTGGGCATCCTCTCGGCCGCACATGGTGCGTGGGAACGTGCGCTGTGGCTGGCGTTTTTGGCCGCCATTTTTGACGGGCTCGACGGCAAGTTTGCGCGTTTGGCGCGCCCGGGTAAAGGAAGCGACTTTGGCCTGCAACTGGATTCGCTCTCGGATGTAGTCTCTTTCGGCGTTTTGCCGGGGGTCTTGAGCTACGAGATTTTTCTTAAGCAGATGGGTGTGGCTGGGGCGGTACTCGGCTTTATGCCCGTGCTCTGTTCGGGTCTGCGGTTGGCCCGCTTCAACGTGCTGAGCGCCGCAGGAAGCAGTCAGTTCTACGTGGGACTGCCTGCGCCAATGGCTACTCTGACTGTGTGTGCTTTCATCTGGCTTGACCCTCTGCTGCCATCAGCCGTGGCAAGGTTCCGCTTGCTGCCGTTGGTGATGGCCGCCGTGTGCCTGCTGATGGTGAGTCGTCTCCCGTACGACAAGATGCCGGCGCTGGCCTTCAATCGCGGCGCGGCAAATTCGCGCAATCTGGCGATCTTTCTGTTCGGATTGGTGACAATTCCCTTTTTCCCCAGGTATGTGTTTTTCCCGCTCATGATGGTCTACATCGTCGCGGGTTTGGTGCGTGGTCTACGGGCGCCCGGGCGTAAGGCTCATGCGCGCAGAGAGAAAGAACAATACGAGAAGGATGGGCTATGAGAAGACGGCCTCTGGGGTTGTATGCACTCGTCTTGCTCCTGGGGGCAGTGATCGGGAGTATTCTGGGGCACCTGGTGGGTATGCTGGTTCCTGAGGGGGTTGTCAAGGAGTTCTTGACACGGAGCGCGAACCTTATTACGCTGAACCCCACCACCCTTGGAACAGAGTGGCTCAGTGTTACGGTTGGCTTGCGTCTTTCCATCAACGCGTGTGGGGTGTTTGGCATAGTCATCGCAGCCTACATTTTGCGGATGCTGCGGTAGCGCGGGCACGGAGGTAAGCAAGCGTGTTCGGTGGAGCAATTGGGCCCTGGGAGTTGGTGCTCATCATGTTTGCCGTGTTGATCCTGTTTGGACCGAAGCGCCTGCCGGAGCTAGCCAGGGGTTTAGGCAAGGCTGTCCAGGAATTTCGCAAGGCTGCAGAGGAGGTCAAACAGGAGCTCAACGTAGGCGATGTTGATGACGACTTGCAGGGTTAAGAGGACAGAGGACTAAGTGGTCTTTTGCGAAAAGACCAAGTCCTAACTACGATAGAACCCGGAGGTTACCATGCTGGCTGGCATGATCGGGCATTGGGAGCTGCTGCTCATTCTTTTTGCAATCTTGCTTGTGTTTGGCGCGCGCAAGTTGCCTGAACTTGCCCAAGGCTTGGGCAAGGGTATTCGCGAATTCCGCAAGGCGGTAAGGGACGTGCCCGAGGGAGAGGGCACGACTAAGGATCAGCTCCCGGCTGGGGGCAAGCCGCAGGATGGCGAGTGAGGTCTGCCTCCAGCCTCGGTTTTTGACGTGCCTACCTCATGGCCGCGCGACTACACAGAGCTCAGGCCTCTGCTCCTCCGCGGAGAGGTTTCGTGCGTTCAGGTGGTGGAGGACTGCCTCAGCCGCATCGGGCAGAGTAGGCTGAACGCGTTTATCACGGTCTTTGGTGAGCAGGCCTTGCGCCGAGCTCGCGTGGTGGACAGGCATTTGGCCAAGGGCAAGGCGGGGGCTCTGGCCGGACTCGCCGTAGGGATCAAGGACAACATCCACGTCCGCGGCTGGCCCACCACCTGCGGCTCGCGCCACCTCCGTGCGTTCGTCGCCCCCTTCTCGGCAACCGTCGTCTCCCGCCTCCTGCGCAGTGGGGCCATCGTAGTTGGCAAGACGAACATGGATGAGTTCGGCATGGGCTCCTCTGGAGAGTCTTCCTACCACGGACCGACGCGTAACCCGCATGACCTGGGCCGTGTGCCAGGGGGCTCATCAAGTGGGTCGGCGGCGGCAGTGGCAGGGGGTGAGGTCTGGGCGGCTCTCGGCTCTGATACTGGCGGTTCGGTCCGGCAACCGGCGTCCTTCTGCGGCCTGGTGGGGTTGAAACCGACCTATGGCCGTGTTTCGCGCTACGGGTTGGTTGCCTTTGGTTCCTCCTTGGACCAGATTGGACCCCTGACGCGCTCTGTGAACGACTGCGCACTGCTGCTGCAGGTGATCGCCGGTTACGACCGGCGCGACGCCACTTCCGCGCGGGTTCCCCCAGGTTCCTGGCTTAATGAGCTCCACAAAGGGGTGAGAGGGCTGCGCATCGGTAGGCCCGCTGAATACTTTCGGCCACCCCTTGACAGCGAGGTGGCTGCCGCGGTAGACCGCATGCTAAATGAGCTTCGCGCGCAGGGCGCATCGGTGGTCGAAATGAGCCTGCCACATACACGGTACGCCGTGGCCGCCTACTATGTCACCTGCACGGCCGAAGCCTGTTCCAACCTGTCCCGCTTTGATGGCCTTCGCTTTGGGGAGCGCGTGGCTGGCGTGGGCCTGGAGGAGACCTACGCAATGAGCCGCAGTGCCGGCTTTGGCCCCGAAGTTCAACGCCGCATCATGCTGGGTTCCTTTGTGTTGTCGGCCGGCCACTACAAGGCCTACTACGACAAAGCCCAGCGCGTCCGCTCGCTGCTACGCGAAGAATTTGCGCAGGCCTTCCGAAAGGTGGATTGCGTTGTCACCCCCACATCTCCCACCACCGCTTTTGGGCTTGGCGAGCGCACCCAAGACCCG
>JAPDPR010000050.1 GCA_034506335.1 candidate division KSB1 bacterium | reverse complement strand
GCGCCCCTATAGCTCAGTATGGATAGAGCAGTGGTTTCCTAAACCATGTGTCGCAGGTTCAAGTCCTGCTAGGGGCACACAGCTCAGCAAGAACCACATGACACGGAGTGACCATGCTCAAGCCGAAGAAGAAACTGACACGACGGGAGATTAAGGAGGATAAGTTTGTCACCACTTACGCCAAGGTGACGAAGTACCTAGAAACGCATAGCAAGGTTGTTTATGCAGCGGCCGCGGCAGTCGTGGTCACTATTCTGGCCGTCTCATTGATTAGGGCAGGACGGCGCGCGGCGGAAGGCAAAGCCGCGGTGGAACTAGCCCGTGGGCTTGCTGCCTACGAGCGCCTCGACTATACCGCGGCAACCGACATCCTTCGTACTGCAGTGGAGGACTATGGCGGCACGAGGAACGGCACGCTGGCCTTGCTCCACTTGGGCAACGTCCTCTACCAGCAAGGCCAATATGCCGAGGCGCGGCGCTACTATGAGAAGTTCGCCCGTAAAGTGCGCAGCATAGAGTATCTTGCCGCTGCCGGCCGCGCTGCCGTTGCCGAATGCCTGGAGCAGGAGGGAAAGTATAGCGAGGCGGCCCAGCGCTACGAAAAGGTAGCTCGGGATTATGATACCCAACCCACGGCACCACGGTACCTGCTGGCTGCGGGAAGGTGTTACGCTCTGGCAGGGATGAAGGACCAGGCAGAGCGAGTGCTTCGCTCACTTCTGGACAAATACCCCGAGGCACAGGAAAGGACCCAAGCAGAGCTTGTGTTGGGCGAAGTGAGAAGCTGAGAGGAGGGGGGGCCACAAAAATCCTTGCATCTTTACCAGGATTTTCATATATTTCAAGCGCAAGTGGGTCGAAGCTAGACCCACTTTTTTGTTCACTATAGGAAGGACATGGCCGACACGCACGATATCCGTCGCCTGGTGGAGCAGGCGCTCGCGGACGAAGAGGTGGACCTCCTCGATGTAGCACTTCGCGGAAGGCCGGGGCGCCAGCTGCTCCGGGTGCTAGTGGACGTGGAAGGGGGTATCACGCTCGACCACTGCGCCCGCTTGGCGCAGAAGATCTCGGATATGTTGGACCGGAAGGACCCTATCCCCGGGAGCTACACGCTGGAGGTTTCTTCGCCTGGCGTGGACTGGCCGCTACGCACAGAGCGCGACTTTCGCCGCAACCTGCGTCGTACGCTGAAAGTCGAGTTTCAGGATGGCGAGGCAACCCGTGTCTTGATCGGCGTATTGCAGGAGGTGGGCCCGGAATACATCGTCATCGATTGTGCGGGACAACTTCAGAGAGTGGCTTTGGAGACTGTTCGTCTCGCCAAAGTACAACCCAAATGGTAGGTTGGGACTAGAAGGGAGTAGTTGTAGAGGGCGCATGCACCATGAAGAGTGAAATAGTCGAAGCCTTCAAGGAGATGGCAAAAGAACGGAACATCGACAAGGAGGTCCTGGCCGAAATCATCGAGTCGGTGTTCATGGGTATGATCAAGAAGCGTTTCGGGACGACTGACAACTTTGACATCTTTGTAAACTTTGACAAAGGCGAGATCGAAATATACCAGAACAAAAAGATCGTCGAAGAAGTCACCGACGAGACCTGCGAAATCGACTTGGAATCGGCGCGAAAGGTAGAGCCGGACCTGGAGATTGGCGACGATTTTGTGGAGATCATTGACCCGAGCAGTTTTGGGCGCAGGTTGATCCTTTCTGCGCGTCAGAACTTGACGCAACGGCTTCGCGAGCTGGAGAAGGAATCGACCTATCAGGAATTCTCGCAGAGAGTGGGAGAGATCGTTAGTGGCGATATCCGCCAGGTGACGGCGCGCGAGGGGGTCTACATCGTCGTGGACCGCACGGAAGTGCTCATGCCGCCTTCTGAGCAAATCCCCACCGAGCACTATCGGCGCGGGGAGACCATCAAGGCGGTGGTCAAGAGGGTGGAGCAAACCCCGAAGGGCCCCCAGGTGATCGTGTCGCGCGCCGATGAGCAGTTTCTGATCCGGTTGTTCGAGCTGGAAGTGCCCGAAATCGCCGACGGCATTATCGAGATCAAGGCTGTGGCCCGGGAACCCGGCGAGCGGACGAAAATTGCCGTCTATTCCAATGACAAAAGGATTGATGCGGTGGGTGCGTGCGTAGGGATGAAAGGGATTCGTATCCAGTCGATCGTCAAGGAGCTCAACAACGAAAAGATCGACATCATCCCTTGGAGCAGCGAGCCAGAGATTTTCGTCAGTAGGGCGCTCAGTCCGGCCAAGCCCTCTCGCATTATTCTGGACGAGGACAACAAGACGGTCATCGCCATGCTGCCGGATGACCAGATCTCGCTTGCGATTGGCAGAGGTGGTCAGAACCGGCGCCTGGCTTCGCGGCTGACGGGGTATGATATACAGCCTGTGAAAGAGTCCGAGTACAGAGACCTCATCAAGATGGAGTTGCTCAAAGATCGGCCGTTGACCACCGTTTCGGAATTGCGACCGTCGGTGGTGCGAAAGCTCATGAGTGCAGGGCTGCAGAATGTGAGGGACGTGTTGGAATCTGACATTCAGGGTTTGATGAACATCCGGGGCATTGGACAGAAGACGGCAGAGGAGATTGTAGCAGCTGTCACCAAGGAGCTGAACGAGTAGACGGTCGAGGGTTTTGCGAAGAATGTCACTGGCAAGGAGTGCTGAGGCGTTGAGTAGTAAAAGGCGCGTATACCAGGTAGCCAAGGAGTTCAACATTTCGAACGAGGCGCTTGTCGAGTTTTTGCAGCACCTCAAGTTCGACGTGCGCAACCAGATGAGTGTGGTCAGCGACGAGGCGTATGCCGAAGTGGTGAAGAAGTACGGCCAGGTAGCGCACATGTCGGACGCTGAACGCGAATTCCGCAAAATGCTGCGGGACAAGCGTGCCATGGAAGAGCAAAAGTGGGCTGCAGCGCGCCTTGAGTTGCAGGAACGCATCAAGGCTGTCAGCGAACTTGCCACCCGCAAGCCCCGTTTGCGCAAGCTCATCGAAACTCCATTGGCACCCGCCACGCCCGAGCCACAACCGCCTGTGGCCAAGCCCGCCTCGCCAGTGACGGCCGAGCTTGAAGCTGGGGCGGCAGAGGCAAAGGAGGTGGTGGCCCCGAAGCCGGCTCACCGCAGGGTACGGATTGTTGAGCTACCTGTCACCCCCGAGCCGCCCGCTCCCGCGGAAGAGACGGTGCTTGAGCCAGAAGTGAAAGTGGAAGAAGCGGAGGTCGCGGAAGTCGAGGCGCAGGCACAGCCATCTGCAGAGGTTGTTGCAACGCCAGAGCCCGCCGAAGAGGTAAAGCCGAAGAAAAAGAAACGCCGCAAACGCCACAAACACCCGGCGGAGGCGGAACAAGAGGCGGAACTTGCTGCGCCAGTTGAGGAGGCCAAGAAGGAAAAGCTGCGGAAGCGCCACAAGAAGCACAAGCCGCAGTATACCGAGGAAGAAATCGAAAAGAGCATCCGCGACACTCTGGCGCGGATGAAAGATGAAGGGCGCAAGCGACCTCGCAGGCGCACGCGGGAAGAGGAAGAGGTCGAAGTACTGCCTGAACGCAAGGTCATCCGAGTGGCCGAATACGCCTCGGCGGGAGAACTTGCCGACTTGCTCGGTGTAGCACCGGCCGAGGTAATAAGCAAGTGTCTGCGCTTGGGCATCATGGCTTCCATCAACCAGCGCCTTGACATGGACACCATCACGCTGGTTGCCTCAGAATTCGGCTACGACGTGGAGCAGATCGAGGAGTTTGGTGCCGACGTTCTAGAGGCTCTGGAGGAGGAACAGGACGAGAAGAATTTGGTGCCTCGGCCGCCTGTGGTGACCATCATGGGCCACGTGGACCATGGCAAGACCTCGTTGCTGGACCGCATACGTCAGAGCAACATTGTAGCCGGCGAGGTGGGAGGCATTACTCAGCACATTGGTGCGTACGAAGTGATGGTTGACGGCAAGGCCATCACCTTCCTGGACACGCCCGGCCATGAGGCATTTACCGCCATGCGCGCGAGGGGCGCCCAGGTCACTGACATCGTGGTCCTTGTGGTGGCTGCCGACGATGCGGTTATGCCGCAGACAATAGAGGCCATCAATCATGCAAAGGCAGCAGGCGTTCCCATCGTCGTGGCCATCAACAAGATCGACAAACCCGGAGCCAATCCTGACCTCATCAAACAGCAGCTTGCCGACCACGGCGTGTTAGTGGAAAGCTGGGGCGGCAAGTACCAGTGCGCCGAGATTTCCGCCAAGACAGGGCTGGGCATTGATCGCTTGCTGGAAATGATCCTCATCGAGGCGGAGTTGTTGGAGCTGCGCGCCAATCCCCAGCGGCCGGCGCGGGGGGTTGTCATTGAGGCGCGTCTTGACAAGGGGAAAGGCCCAGTTGCCACCGTGCTGGTGCAGGATGGCACGCTGCGCGTGGGTGACCCCTTCGTTGCCGGCCAGGTGGCAGGCCGCGTTCGCACGATGTTCGACGAGCGGGGCAAGAAGATCGCCGAGGCAGGACCATCCTGCCCGGCGCAGGTGCTCGGCTTCACAGAGGTGCCTCAGGCCGGCGACAAATTCGTAGTGGTGAGCTCGGAGCGCGAGTCGCGCGAGATTAGCCAGCGCCGCCAACAGCTGCACCGCGAGCAGGAGGCGCGCCGCATGCGCCACAAGACCCTGGACCAGATTTCCAAAGAAATCCGCGATGGTAAGGTCCGTCAGCTCAGGGTGATCGTCAAGGCCGACGTGGATGGCTCCGTAGAAGCCCTCACCGACGCATTGATGAAGCTGAGCACCTCTGAAGTGGCGGTCGACGTCGTGCACAAAGGCGTGGGCGCAATTTCCGAATCGGACGTGCTCCTTGCTTCCGCCTCTGACGCTATCATCATCGGCTTCAACATCCGGCCAACCTCTGAGGCACGGGAACTGGCGGCCCGCGAGGACATCGACATCCGGCTCTACAACATCATCTACGACGCAGTGGAGAACGTCAAGGCTGCGCTCGAAGGGATGCTGGAGCCCATTGTCACCGAGAAGCACAGTGGCACCGCGGAAGTCCGCCAAATCTTCCGCGTACCCAAGGTCGGCGTCGTTGCTGGTTGTTATGTCCAAAGCGGTAAGGTCTCCCGAAACGATCGCGCCAAGATCTACCGGGAAAACAAACTGATCTACGAAGGCAAGATCTCTTCGCTGAAGCGCTTCAAAGATGACGTGCGCGAGGTGGCGGCGGGGTTCGAATGTGGTATCGGCATCGAGAATTTTGCCGACATCCATGAGGGGGACATCATCGAGACTTATGAGGTCGTCACCACCGAGCGGAAGCTGTAACGGTTTGCTGCCTGCAAAGAGCCACTACCATGTTCGTTGGTCTGTCGCGGTTCGAGCTATTCATCCCTGACAGCGGATCGCTCAAGTCGAAACGATTTGTCCTGAGCAGCCTGAAGGCGCGGCTGCGTAATCGCTTCAATGTGAGCGTGGCAGAGGTGGGGGATACAGAGAAGTGGCAGCGGGTCACCCTCGGTGTAGTCACTATCGGCAATGAACAACGTTTTGTGGACGAGACGTTGGCCAAAATCTACAACTTTGTAGAAGGGGAAGACAGGGTGCAGATACTCGACTATCGGGCGGAAATTCTGTAGGGGAGACGAATGCACCCTTCGTACAAGAGATCGTTGCGCGTGGGCGAGCTTCTGAAGCGGGAGCTGAGCGCGATTATCTTCCGTCACGTGAAAGACCCCGGAATTGGCCAGATTACCATTACGGAAGTGACGGTGACCGATGACCTGCGGCTGGCCAGGGTCTACGTGGCTACAGCAGCCGACCCCGGGGTTCGCGCGGCTACCATGCAGGCCCTCGAGCGGGCCACTAGTTTCCTTCGCGCTCAGCTTGGCGCCCGTATTAGGATCAGGTATACCCCCGAGCTGCGCTTTTTCTATGACGACACGCTGGACCGCGCCGAACGCATCGATAGACTGCTGCGGGACGCAGGAGCGGACCACCCCGAGGTGTGAGTTCACCAGACCCGAAGATGGGGTGGTACTGAACATCAACAAGCCCGTCGGCTGGACGTCGTTCGAAGTGGTGGAAGAGGTGAGGAGGGTGGCAGGCACCAAACGCGTCGGACACGGTGGTACGCTGGATCCTTTCGCTGAAGGTGTCTTGCTTGTGTGCGTGGGGCCCGCCACCAAAATGGTGTCCAGTTTGATGACGTTGCGCAAAGTGTATGAGGGGACGTTGGAGCTGGGGCTTGAGACGGACACGCTGGACGTGACCGGAACTGTGGTGCGACGCTTGGGCTTGCGAAACCGGCCCACCAAGGATGAGATCGAGCAGGCGATGAGCCGCTTCGTGGGCGAGATAGAGCAGATGCCGCCCATGTTTTCTGCCGTGAAGGTGGGCGGCAGGAGGCTCTACCAATGGGCTCGGGCGCACCAAGAGGTGGCCCGCAAGTCCCGGATGGTGAATGTGTACCACTTTGCCCCTACGCGCATCCGTTTGCCTTTTGTGGAGTTTGTGGTCGAGTGCGGCAAGGGAACATACGTGCGGAGTCTGGTAGCAGACCTTGGTGCGCTGCTTGGCTGCGGCGCGGTCCTCAAGACGCTGCGTCGCACTGCCGTTGGACCGCATTGCATTGAGGATGCGTTGACATTGGATCAGCTGCAGCGCTCGCATTTCTATCCAGTGGTGTAGATGGAGATCATACAGAGATTTCCGCCGCCAGGATTTCGGGAAAAATCTGTAGTCACTATTGGCACGTTCGACGGTGTTCACGTTGGCCATCGCGCAATAATCGAAAGAGTGGTGGTCAGGGCCGCACAGGAGAACCTGCCTGCGGTTGTCGTTACCTTCGAGCCACACCCCCAGCTGGTGGTGCCCCGACCAGACCGCCCGCATATTCACCTTCTTTCCCTCTTTGAGGAAAAGGTAGCGTTGTTGGAGGCCTTGGGGGTGACGGTGGTTGTCGCTTTGCCGTTCAGTAACGAGCTGGCGCAGACCGAACCAGGCGACTTTGTGCGGAGTGTGCTCCACGAGGCTCTCGGGGCCGCGCGCGTCGTGGTCGGGTATGACCATACCTTTGGCAAGGGGCGTTCTGGGACGGTGACGATGTTGCACGAACTGGGGGTCACGTTCGGCTTTGACGTCGAGGTGGTGCCCAAATTGATGGTCGACGGGGCACCGGTCAGTAGCACGCGGGTGCGTCAGCTGCTGACAAACGGTGACGTCTCGGGGGCAGCACGGCTGCTAGGCAGGAATTACACCCTTCAAGGCACCGTGGTCCAAGGGAGAGGTTTGGGCCGTAAGTTGGGGTATCCTACGGCGAATCTCAATCCTCCGGCCGCGAAACTGGTCCCCAAGTCGGGCACTTACGCGGTGTTGGTGCACCTCGACGGTCGGCGGTTTCGTGGCCTCCTCAACATCGGCGTGCGGCCCACATTTGGCGAGCCATCTGCAGGCCCCGTATTGGAGGTGCACATCTACGACTATGAGGGTCAGCTTTACGGCGAGACAGTATCCGTAGAATTCCTCGGCCGCATTCGTGGTGAACAGCGTTTTGCATCATCGCGTGAGCTGGTCCGGCAGATAGAAGCCGACAAGGAGGCAAGTCAGGCCTTTTTCGCGAACGTGAAATAGAGAGGAGAAGCGAATGCCACTGACAAAGGAACAGAAGGCGGAACTAATCAGCAAGTACGGGACTACGCCGCACGACACCGGTCGAGCAGAGGCGCAGATCGCCCTGATGACGGCGCGCATCAAAGAGCTTACTGAGCATTTAGAGACCCACGTGAAGGACCACCACTCCCGCCGTGGTCTCATGAAGCTCGTCGGGAAGAGGCGCAGATTGCTCGAGTACTTGCGGCGCAAGGACATTGAGCGTTATCGCAAGGTGATCGACGAACTAGGCATTCGTCGGTAAGAAGCTTGCTGCCCCACTGTACCCCAGGCGCGTGGCTCCTAGAAGGGCGCGAGTTCCACCCTGGGGGTATGCGGGGGCTGCAGCGAAGAAAAATGGGGGTTTGCTAGTGCCGTATTATGGGAGGAAATGAATGATTGTACGCAAATCACTTGAGCTTGGCCATTCCAAGCTCATCATAGAAAGTGGAAAGCTTGCCAAACAGGCAGATGGTGCTGTTTGGGTGCAGTTTGGCGACAGTGTCATATTAGCGACGGCTGTGGCCGGTGACCAGCCCATGGCACCTCAGGGTTTTTTCCCGCTGTCAGTCGACTATCGAGAGAAGGCGTACGCAGCGGGAAAAATCCCTGGGGGGTTCTTCAAGCGTGAAGGGCGGCCCAGCGAGACAGAAGTTCTGAACGCTCGCCTGATTGACCGGCCTATTCGACCGTTGTTTCCTGAAGATTTCCCCTACGAAGTGCAAGTGATCGTGTGGGTGCTGTCGGCGGATCGCGAGAACGACGCGGATGTCCTCGGGGTTATTGGGGCCTCGGCGGCGCTCACCATCTCCGACATCCCCTTCGGGGGCCCGGTTGGCGCGGTGCGGGTGGGGAGGTTGAACGGCGCATTTGTGGTCAACCCCACCTTCGCGCAGTTGGAAGAGAGTGACCTGGACCTGGTGGTGGCGGGCACTGAAGAATCCGTCATCATGATGGAAGGCGAAGCCCGGGAAATCGCCGAAGACGACCTGCTTGCGGCACTTGATTTTGGGCATCGTCATATCAAGGAGATCGTTGCCCTGCAGCGGGAGTTGGCGGTCGAGTGTGGAAAGCCCAAACGTGAATACCAGAGAAGCGTACCGGATCCCACATTGGTGGAGCGGGTAAACGCCATGCTCGGCGACCGCCTAGAGCAGGCGCTGCGCGAAACAGAACGCGCCAGGCGGAGTGAGTCTGTTGACGCCATAAAAAAAGAAATCGTTGACGCGCTGGCCGCGGAATTCCCGGAAAGCGAGCCGCACATCACCGGTATCATCGAGGAGCGTGTCAAAAAGATTGTTCGCGAGATGATCCTGAAGGAGGACCGCCGTCTTGATGGGCGGGGCCCAGAGGCGATCCGCGAGGTGACCTGTGAAGTGGGCGTACTTCCTCGCGCGCACGGGTCGGCACTCTTCACCAGGGGGCAGACGCAGGCGCTCGCCGCGACCACCTTGGGCACCAAGATGGACGAGCAGAAGATCGATGACCTGGAAGGAGAGTTTTGGAAGAGCTACATGCTGCATTACAACTTTCCGCCGTTCTCGGTCGGCGAAGTTCGTCCGGTGCGCGGGCCGAGTAGGAGAGAGATCGGCCACGGCAATCTTGCCGAGCGCGCCCTGAAGCCGATGATCCCCAGCGACGAGGTCTTCCCCTACACCGTGCGGATCGTGTCGGATATCCTCGAGTCAAACGGTTCCTCGTCCATGGCGACCGTGTGCGCCGGCTCATTGTCGCTAATGGATGCTGGCGTGCCGGTCAAAGCGGCCGTTGCCGGCATTGCCATGGGCCTTGTGAAGGGTCCTGATCGCACCGTGATCCTCACGGACATCCTGGGCGAGGAGGACCACCTGGGTGACATGGACTTTAAAGTCGCCGGAAGCAGAGTAGGCGTGACCGCTTTCCAACTGGACATAAAGACGACCGGTCTTGAGCGTGCGGTGTTGCAGGAAGCGTTGCATCGAGCCAAGGAGGCCCGCCATCGCATCCTGGACATCATGGACAGTGTGCTCGACCGGCCGCGGCCTGAGCTGTCACGCTACGCGCCGCGTATCGTCTCGTTCAAGATTCCCGTGGATTCCATTGGTACTGTCATCGGTCCAGGTGGCAAGACCATTCGGGAAATCATCCAGACCACCGGCGCCACCATCGACATTGAGGACGATGGGACTGTGCTCATTGCCTCAGTAGACCCGGAGGCCTGCAATCAAGCCCGCCGCATGGTGGAAGAACTTACCGCCGAACCAGAGGTGGGCAAGACGTACGTAGGAGTAGTGAAGACGATCACTAATTTTGGAGCCTTTGTGGAGATTCTTCCGGGGAAAGAAGGACTGCTGCACATTTCGCAGATTTCCAACCGCCGTGTGGAAAGGGTGGAAGATGTGCTCAAGGTAGGACAGAAGGTGGAAGTGAAGCTTCTCCGCATTGGCAGCGATGGGAAACTGGACTTGAGCAGGAAGGCTCTGTTGAAAGACTGAGTCGCATCCAATCGGCTAGGGAGAAGGAGATAGAAGAGAAGGCGTGACAGAAAACTACAAGCGAACCATCCTCGACAACGGTTTGAGGGTGGTGACCGAGTATATGCCCGCCGTCCGGTCGGTAGCGCTGGGCGTGTGGGTCGAAGCCGGTTCGCGCGACGAGACGCCCAGGTTGCGGGGCGTCTCGCACTTTGTAGAACACATGCTGTTTAAAGGCACCGCGCGGAGGACGGCACGCGAAATTGCGCAGGCCCTCGAGGACCTGGGGGGAAGCCTCAACGCCTACACATCAAAGGAATTTTGCTGTTACACTGCGCACGTATTGGACGAACACGTGCCAGTGGCAGTAGACGTGCTCGCCGATATTCTCCAGAACTCACTGTTTGCGCAGTCCGATATCGAGAAAGAAAAGCAGGTTATCCTCCGCGAGATGGACCATGCACGGGAAACGCCAGAGGACATAATCTTCGACTACCTGTATGAGGACGTGTACCCTAATCATCCGTTGGGGCACCAAGTCTACGGTGAGCCGGAGACGGTCCGAGCCTTCACGCGCGATGACCTGGTGGACTTCCTGCATGGCCATTACACGCGAGGGCGAATTGTGGTCGCAGCCGCCGGCAACGTCGTGCACGATCGGCTCGTAGAGCTTGTCGGCAAGAGTTTCGCGGACCTCCCGGCGGACCATGGACCTAAGAGGGAACCTCCTTTAGAAGCAGCTCGTGGCAGCGTGCGCCCCCAGGAGTGTGCCCAGGTGCACGTGTGCCTGGGAGGCAGGGCGTATCCGTACGCCGATCCGCGCAAATTTGCGCTTTTGGTGCTTGACACCATCTTGGGGGCAGGTATGAGCTCGCGTCTGTTTCAGGCTGTACGCGAGGAAAACGCCGCTGCATACACCATCTACTCGTTTTTGGATTTCTATAGCGATACCGGACTCATCGGATTGTACTTTGCCACCGAGCCGAAGAAGCTTGCTCTTTGCATGGACCTGGTGCACGCTCAAATCCGGGACCTGAGGTCCAATGGCCTGCCGGAAGAGGAGCTGCAAAGGGCCAAATCCCAGCTCAAAGGCAATTTGATGCTCGGGTTGGAGAATACCGCGAGCCGCATGAGCCGCCTCGCAAAGTTGGAAATCTATCTCCGCCAGTTCTGCTCCTTGTCGGAGACGATTGCCCAAATTGAGGCGGTGACAGGAGAAGAAGTGCAACGGGCGGCCCATGAGGTGCTGGCAGAAGGGAACCTTGTGGCCACCCAGCTACATCCCAGTCGTCCGCGTCAGGGGAAGGCGGCACGGTAAGTGCCGAGGTCGGAGTGTGGTGACCCTGGCCTACCATCTGGTGGACAGACGGTTCTACGCGGGGATCACGCGCGTCACACCCCGGGCATTTGCGGCGCAGATGAGCTACCTGTCTCGCGGTGGTTTCGTCTGCCGCCTGCCTACCCTGCCCACACCGGTACAAGACAAGTCCGGCCCGCGAGAGATTTGCATCACGTTCGATGATGGGTACCAGTGCGTGTATGATTACGCATATCCGATCATGGAGAGTATGCAGCTCCGAGGCACAGTGTTTGTGATAGCCGGCTACGTTGGGAAGACCAATGCCTGGGACGTCCGTCTGAGCAAACCCGTGCGTCACATGGGGTGGGGCGAGCTTGGTGCGCTCGTCCGCTCAGGATGGGAAATCGGATCTCATTCAATGACCCATGCGGCACTGAGTTTTCTTTCGCCGGAACGACTGCGGAAAGAGGTTAGGGACTCAAAGTTGTTGCTTGAAGATCGGTTGGGGTGCCCGATTCGCGCCTTTTCCTATCCGTTCGGGGTACTGGACGAGCGGTTAGTAGACAAGGTAAGAGAGGCCGGCTATCAGGTGGCCTTTGCGATGTATGTGCCACCACGCCTGAGGAGGGCGGGCTTGAGTCCGTTCAATAGGGCACGAACGGCCGTCTATTTGACAGACTCGATGAGGGGCTTTGCCGCGAAAGCGCAAGGTGGGAACGGAGCTTGGCAAGTGGTAGTCGCCAGGGTGGTGAATTTTTGCTCGCGAGGGACAATTCTGCTCAAGACTTGAAAAACCTCTTGATTGTTTGCCGACATTTTTATACACTTAACACGTGCGGTGCTGCGAGAGTTGGAGGAGTGGGGATGGCTGACGTACCGATCAAGAAGCTCTACTACTCCATTGCCGAGGTGAGCAGGATCACTGACGTCAAGCCGCACGTGCTCCGCTATTGGGAAACCGAATTTCCCGAGTTGCGGCCGCCGAAGAATCGCGCAGGGAATCGCACCTACAAGCTGGACGACATTCGGCTCATCTTTCGCATCAAGCGACTGTTGTACGTCGAAAAGTACACTGTTGCCGGGGCGCGGGAGAGATTGGCGCGAGAGCGGTTGGCCGAGAAGGCGAATGCTCGCCACGAGAGGCAACTGAGCCTTTCTCTCGAGGAACTGAAGAGGCAAGACTTGCTTGCCGAGATAGAATCGGAACTTCGCGGAATTCTGGACCTTCTGGACCGAATGGATACAAACTCGGGGCGTGGCGCAGTCCGGTAGCGCACTTGACTGGGGGTCAAGGGGTCGCTGGTTCAAATCCAGTCGCCCCGACAGGCCGAAGGCCCGTGCCTGCCCACATGTGGGTACGGGCCTTTGTCTACCTTCGTGGTCAAGGTGTTGGCGGTGACGCTCCTCGTGGTTCCGCGTCGCCGACAGGAAGATTTGGGTTGTTTTTTTGCCGGCAAATGAATACATTTTTTAGAAAGGTTAGACTGGGGACAGCGATCGTTGTTTGCTCAACCCCGGAATATCGGGTTATCGGGTAGAGGGGCATGCTGGTACCCGGAATGCGGCGCGGGTCCCCGTGGGGTGCGCGGAGGGAGCAGGAGCGCATCGTAGCGGTTATCCCTGCGCTGAACGCAGCCAGCACCTTGCCGGACGTGGTGCGTAGGGTACGAGATACCCTTCGCTCGGTGGAGATTTGCGTCGTAGACGACGGGTCGGATGACGACACAGCGCTCGTTGCCGAGCTCCTGGGTTGCTTGGTGATGCGACATGCCCGCAACATTGGCAAGGGAGCTGCACTCCGCACCGGATTTGCGGCGGTGAAGGAGCATGCCGACACGATATTTACGCTCGACGCTGACGGCCAGCACGACCCAGGAGAGATGCCACTCTTCCTGCCCCCACTTCGTGAGGGAAGGGCGGAGGTCGTGGTGGGTAACCGGATGTCCACAAGGCACGGTATGCCTCTGGACCGCTATTTGAGCAATCGCCTAAGCTCGCTAATTGTGTCGTGGGTGGCTGGAGTCCGAGTTCCTGATAGCCAATGTGGTTTTCGGGCCTTCCGGAAGGAGGTCCTCGATGCAGTGTTATTGACGACCTCGCATTTCGACACAGAGAGCGAGTTCATAGTGCGGTGCGCACGCGCCGGCTTCCGTATCGAAAGCGTGCCCATCACTACGCACTATGAAGGCCAGGCAAGCTCCATTTCGAGAGCGATTGATAGCTTTCGTTTTGTGAAGTTGATGATGGTACTCCTCAAAGAGTTCAATGGTAGCCGACAGTGCAGGACGGTGAACAGTCGACAGTAGAAATAGTCAGACCGCGAGAAGTAGGCGTACGGGGCTCTGCGAATCCCATCCGCCGCCTTTACGACTGGGTACTGCGGTGGGCCCAGACACCCTATGGCTGGCTCGCGCTTGTGCTGTTGGCGTTTGCCGAGTCCTCCTTTTTTCCAGTGCCGCCCGATGTCTTGCTCATCGCTCTGGCGCTCGCGTTGCCGCGCCGCGCCTTTCTCTATGCGGGGTCGGCCACAGTGGCCTCAGTGGTAGGCGGCATCGGTGGCTATGGCATTGGGCTCGGACTCATGGAGGCAATAGGCTGGAGGATTGTGCATTTCTACCATGCCGAGGAGCTATTCAGGCGGCTGTTTGCGACCTTCAACGAATACAGCTTTTGGGCAGTGCTCTCGGCTGCTCTGACGCCGATCCCATACAAGATATTCACCATCTCTGCCGGGGCCGCTGGCTCGCCGTTCCTTAGTTTCGTTCTCGCTTCGGTCATTGGGCGAGGCGTGCGTTTCTTCGCCGTTTCCACCTTGCTGTACATATGGGGCCCAAAGGTACGGGAGCTTATCGACAAATATTTTAACATTGCCACCGTAGTTTTCGTTGTTTTGCTGCTGGGGGGCTTTCTGCTTCTCAAGTATTTGCTGTAGCGGAACCGGGGCGTAGCGCAGCTCGGATAGCGCGCCTGCTTCGGGAGCAGGAGGTCGGCGGTTCAAATCCGCCCGCCCCGACTAGGGTTCGGCCCTCTGTGTCTCGCGCCGAGGGGGTTGAACCTTTTCTTTACGAGGTACCGATTGGCACCAGGAGGGTGTGGTGAAAGCGAAAAGCAGCTATTCGTTTCGCGACATCGAAGACAAATGGCAGCGTCGGTGGCAAGAGACGGGCCTGTACCGCACCGACATGAGCAAGACGGAGAAAAAACTCTACTGCCTGGTGATGTTTTTGTACCCGTCGGCCGACAAGTTGCACATTGGCCATTGGTACAACTACGGCCCTACCGACAGCTGGGCCCGGTTCAAGCGAATGCAGGGGTACAACGTCTTTGAGCCCATGGGGTACGATGCCTTTGGGCTTCCCGCGGAGAACTATGCGATCAAGAAGGGGGTCCATCCTGCCATCAGCACCGCTGAGAACATCCGCTTTATCCGTAAACAACTCGAGCGGATAGGTGCCATGTACGATTGGGACAAAGAGATCGACACCAGCTCGCCCCGGTACTACAAGTGGACCCAATGGTTCTTCCTCAAACTGTACGAGCATGGGCTGGCCTACCGCGCCAAGGCACCGGTGAATTGGTGCCCACAATGCAAAACGGTTCTTGCGAATGAGCAGGTCATTGATGGCCGTTGCGAGCGTTGCACCACCGAGGTAACGCGGCGGGACCTGGAACAATGGTTTTTCCGGATTACAGATTACGCCGAGCGACTGCTCCAAGGACATGAAAAGCTACAATGGCCGGAAAAGACCATCATCATGCAGCGGAATTGGATCGGTCGGAGCGAGGGAGCTCAGATCAGCTTCAGGCTTAAGGGGCACGATGAGGTTGTGGAGGTTTTTACCACCAGACCGGATACCCTCTTTGGTGCGACGTACATGGTGCTGGCCCCGGAACACCCTCTTGTCGAAAGGATTACGTCGGCGGAGCAACGTCCTTACGTGACCGAGTACGTGGAAGCCTGTCGTAGGAAAAGCGAAATTGAGCGGACAAGCACGGAAAAGGAAAAGACAGGCGTGTTCACTGGGGCATACGCCATCAATCCGATCAATGGCCAAGAAATACCGGTGTGGATTGCTGACTATGTGCTTCTCTCGTATGGGACTGGTGCGGTAATGGCCGTGCCCGCGCATGACCAGCGCGACTATGAATTTGCAGTAAAATTCGGTTTGCCGATCGTGCAGGTGATCCAGCCAACTGAGCGTACGCAGGTGGCAGCAGACCGTGCCTACGAGGGCCCCGGGAGCCTGATCAATTCTGGTCCTTTCTCCGGGATGGACTGGAAGGAGGGCGGGCGTGCCATTGTGGAGACGCTTAAGAGGCAAGGCCGCGCGGAGTTCAAGGTGACCTACCGCCTGAGGGACTGGCTCGTGTCAAGGCAGAGGTACTGGGGTGCGCCCATTCCCATCGTTTACTGCAATGCATGTGGCATTGTGCCGGTACCGGAAAAGGACCTCCCTGTCCTGCTGCCGGAAAACGTCACGTTCACGGGGCAAGGAGAGTCGCCACTGGCCACTGTGCCCGAGTTTGTAAACACCATGTGTCCGCGGTGCGGAGGCCCTGCTCGCCGCGAGGTGGACACCATGGATACGTTTGTCTGTTCCTCTTGGTATTTCCTCCGTTTTCCGAATCCGCACGTCGACGATAAGCCGTTTGACCCCGAGGTGGTGGAGAAATGGCTGCCTGTGGACCAATACGTGGGTGGTGCTGAGCATGCAGTCATGCATCTTCTCTACGCACGCTTTTTCACTATGGCTCTCAAGGATATGGGTCTAGTAAAGTTCGAGGAGCCGTTCCTGCGTCTTGTGCATCAGGGCACTATCACTAATCGTGGTGCCAAGATGTCCAAGTCCCGCGGCAACGTGGTAAACCCCGAGACTTACTTGGATCGCTACGGTTCGGACGCCTTCCGGATGTTCATGATGTTTATGGGCGACTACACCGAGGGCGGCGACTGGAGCGACGAAGGGATCGCGGGCGTCCACCGCTTCCTCAACCGTGTGTGGAGGCTTGTGCAGGGCTTTTGCGCCAATCCCCCGCAGGGTGACGAGAAGCAACATTCGTCTGAACTGCTGCACGCACAGCACAGGACTGTGCAAGCTGTGACCCAAGACTTGGAGAGGTTCCACTTCAACACTGCGATAAGCCGCCTGATGGAATTCGTTTCCGCGCTGTATGGCTACGTGGAAAAGGTGCCCGTCGCGGAACAAAACAGGGCCGTGCTCACCGATGCGATTCGGACCCTAATTCAGTGTCTGGCGCCGTTCGCTCCGCACCTGGGCGAAGAACTTTGGGAACAGATCGGTGGAACCTACAGCGTTTTCGACTCGGGATGGCCAAAGTACGACGAAAAGCTGGCTGCTCGGGACACTGTGACGGTCGTGTTCCAAGTGAACGGGAAGCTGCGCTCGTCGGCAGTGGTTCAGCGCGGGCTTCCGGAGGAGGAGTTAAGGCGACTTGCGCTGGAGGATCAGCGCGTGCGCAAGTTCGTAGGCGATAAGAGCGTGCGGAGAGTGGTGGTGGTGCGTGATAAGCTTGTGAATGTAGTCGCCGGGTGAGTTTAATAACGTTTGGGGAGGAGGGGGTTAACTGGAAATGCCTATTGGTAACATAACGCATCTTATAGCGCATTACATGTCGCCCCGCGCCTCGCTTGTTTAGTTCCCCCCTGCCTTTTCGGCAGTGCCCCGCGGAAGTAGCAACGTCCGAAGACCACCTTAATCTGCTCTCGAGAACTGAAGCCCGACGCAACACAGCGGACAAGTTGGCTCGGCTACAGGCTGCAAGTTGGCGGCGCGTGGCAGCTGGGCTTCTGCATCTGCACGCTGCGCATGTGGTGAATGTGATCGACTGACGGTGCCGACTGTCTTCTTGGTCACTGCTGGCTCAAGCCCACGGCGGCTTTTCAGGCAGACGCGCCGTGAACTCGGAAACAAGTTCAGCTTCCATACCTGGGCTGTACTCTCCTGCAAGAAAAAGATCGATGATCTCATCATGGAAACGGGCCCAACTATCTTCTTCTTGGCCCGGAACGATGGGATAAAACCTCAGCTGGTTTGCCCGAGCAGCCTCCAGATCTCCGGGGGCGTCCCCGATCATCAGCATGCGGCCAGGCTGATACTTTCCTGCCGTGGCCAGGCGCAGTTGCTCCTTCTTGCTGCCCACTTCTTGCCCGGCGATGATAGCCGCGTACTGTGCAATGTCATGCTCTTGCCATTCCCTTTGCAACGCCTCCCCCGGCGTGCCGGAAACCACCATGATGTCTGCATGAGAGCTCAGTTTCTGCAGACTTTCCCTTACCAAGGGAAACGGCGGCACACCGTGAACCAGATCAGCTATCGCCGCGTTCACCGCTTCGCTCCATTCCAGCGTTCTCACCAGCACAGGGTCTCTGCTTGCGGCAACAGCTTCTCTCAATGCCGGGTTACCCAATGGTACACCAGACGCCACAAACCTGCGCAGGGGTTCTACGTCGGGTATTTGCACGCCCCTGCGCTTCACCTCTGGACGCTCGCGAAGAAGGTCCAGCACCTTCACCAGGGCCGGAAAACGGTTTGCACCTCGCCATTTTGAATAGAGGTTCACAAACTCGGCCGCCTCCCGCGCGTATTTCGCTACCGGCTGTAGGCCCCAGTACTTTATGATATTAGGTATGAAGCACTCTTTGTGCTTTATCTCCATTGAGTCAAAGACGCAGCCATCAGAGTCTATTCCAACGAAGAATTCATGCCTCGGGACAAACTCAGCCACGTTCCGACTCTCCGTGAAAACCATCGCGTTCCTCCTCTCCTGTGCCCGTTCTATCGCCTTCTCTGCGCGCTCCGCAAGCTCGGTCCCGTCCTTCCCTATGCTTTTTTCTGTCCACCTTCCATGGAAAAACTTGACCACGGCTCTGGAGTTCTGGAGCTTCTCTCTAACCTAGAAAGGTCTCCTGAGCTCCTGTTTCACTCTCTGGGCCGTAGACGATAAAGCTGCTCACCTGCTCTTTCCACAAGGAGGATCCCCTCCTGTTCGCGGTTGCGCCAGTCCGCCAAGTTGATGCTGCGGTAGTCAAGGTAGCCGAGGTTTATCTGCTTGCAAGTCTGTTCAGGGATGTCCGTCGCGAGCACTACATTTATTCTTGGCCGCTCCGTGCCCGCTTCGTAAGTCCCAGCCCCTTTTACATGTGTGGAATGGGCCAGGATGCCGCGTGGCACATCTCTGAATTTGTCCATTTGCGCCAAGTAGTAGTCGCGGACGTGGTACCCGATCCTCTTCAGGGTTGCACCGTGCGTGTAGGAGATCTCCGTGATGTGTGGAGCGTATATGACCAGCTCGCCTCCATCGGCGACAATGGGCTCCAATTTGTACATCACCTTTCCTGCAACCCACAGGTCCTCATAATATGGCGGAGCGATACCGAGTACCCGTTCATACGCCCGATCCATGTAACGCACGTGGACCTTAGCCGATAGGTCTGCCGCTTGCGACCAGGCATCACGGTCCTCACCGATGAACAATCCGGCTACGTCTCCCTCCCGCATCACAAGATTGATGAACAGTCGTGGAATGGGCAGAAAGGAAGCGGCACGGTCCAGCAGCCGCCTCACAGGGTTTTCCTTTACTCCGTTGAGCGCCATGTTGGTTATGACAGCCGAAAGCCAATGGAAAAAGTGAATAAAGTCGGCCCCGGCGATACCTGGAAAGAAGTACTTGTTACCCCCCGAAAAACCAGCCACCTCGTGTGGCACAACAGGGCTGAGAACGATTAAGAGATCATAGCCAAAAACTCTTTTGTTGACGGTTACTACGGCATTCTCCTTAAGTAGGCCTGCCGAAATCTCGTAGACCTCCGCCTCTGAAATGGTCCCGATGATCGCTAACTCACCAGGTTCGTCGTACGCGTGGTTAAAGAACCGGACGTCGGGGTAGTTCGCTGCGAGCTCATCAGGCGTCAAACCCACCCGTTGCGCGATTTTCTCCATTGTCAGAGGCGGGTGTGTGCCAAGAGCGAGAAGGAAATCCAAAGCCTTCACTTGTGGCCTAAGAACCTCAGTCAGGATTCTAAAAAAGAACGGCACCGGTGCATTCCTGGTTAGATCAGGGACTATGACGAGGACCCGCTTGCCCTTCGGGGCCACGTTGGATAGCGCGGCAACGGTGTAGTCCCGCACCTCTTCATTCGAGAGGTGCCCCGATGTTACTCCCCTTCCGATAGTCATCGCTCGCTCGCCTGTTCGGTCCAAATGGTATGAAAGACGCCCTCTCGGTCAACGCGGCGATACGTGTGCGCGCCGAAATAGTCGCGCTGCGCCTGAATGAGATTGGCCGGTAGAACCGGCGTCCTGTAGCTATCAAAGTACGCCAACGCACTGGCAAACGCAGGGCAAGGTAGGCCATGGGCAACAGCCGTAGCCACCACCTCTCGCCAGCCATCCTGGCACTGTTCTATTTGTTCTCTGAAGTAGTCATCCAGAAGCAGGTTCGGCAAGTCTGGTGCCCTGTGGTAGGCCTCCATGATGCGTGTAAGGAACTGCGCCCGTATGATGCACCCAGCCCGCCAGAGCGAGGCTATAACGCGCAGATCGAGATCCCATCCGTAATCCGCCTTCGCAGCGGCCATTAGCTGAAATCCCTGTGCGTACGAGCATATCTTCGAGGCCCACAATGCCTCACGTATTTTGTCCAGGAACCGCTCTCGGTCGCCTTCGAAGCTTTTTGAGGGCCCAGCCAGAACACCGGCTGCGTTGAGCCGCTCTCGTTTCAAAGCGCTCATGGCGCGCGCAAAGACTGCCTCGGCTATTGTCTGCGCGGGCACGCCGAGGTCCAGGGCCACCTGGCTCGTCCATTTTCCCGTGCCTTTTTGTTCCGCCGTGTCCAAGATCATGCGAACGAGAGGCTGTCCCGTCAGTTCATCTTTCTTTCCCAGGATAGCGCTGGTAATCTCAATGAGGTAGCTATTGAGTTCCCCTTTGTTCCATTCCGCGAACACCGATTGCATCTCCTCGGGCCCCAGCCCGAGCAGCCGATCCATGAGGAAATAGGCCTCGCTAATCATCTGCATGTCGGCGTATTCTATGCCATTATGGACCATTTTCACAAAATGGCCCGAGCCGCCGGGTCCGATCCAGGCACAGCAGGGCGTACCGTCATTGGCCTTTGCAGCTATGGCCTGGAGAATCTGTCGCAGGTGCGGCCATGCTTCGGAGTTGCCACCGGGCATGATTGAAGGTCCGTGGAGCGCACCTTCTTCGCCGCCGCTTATGCCGCTGCCAACAAAGAGTACGCCATTGTTCTCCAGTAGTTTGACGCGACGCTCCGTGTCTGTGAAGTGGCTGTTTCCGCCGTCGATGAGTATGTCGCCGGCAGCCAGATGCGGCGAAAGCTCCTCGATGACACGATCCACGGCGCGACCAGCTGGAACCATAGCGAGTATTCGTCTTGGGGAGGCGAGATGGGCAAGAAACTCCGCCAGCGTGGGGTAAATGGCGATGTTCTTTCCGGCCGCGCGTACGGAAAAACTGTGCCTCTTCTGGGCATCGAGATCAAAGCCTGCCACCGTGTATCCGTGGCCTTCTATGTTGAGGGCCAGATTCTGGCCCATCACGCCGAGACCGATTATGCCAAAGTCTTGTTTGTCCATACGTTCCTCCGGCCCTACCCTTCAGATGGTCATTGCAGAAAAGCCCCCGTCCACCCGGATAATCGCACCGGTGACAAATGAGGAGGCACGCTCAGACGCCAGCCACAATACCACCCCAGCCAGCTCGTCCGGTTCGCCGAACCTGCCCATTGGGGTATGCCTCAAGATGGCCTCTGTGCGCTCCTTCGTGAGCAGTCGCCTGTTTTGTTCTGCGGGAAAGAAGCCCGGGGCGATGGCGTTTACCCTTATACGGTGGGGAGCCCACTCCCTAGCCAAGAACTGTGTCAGGTTGTTCACACCTGCTTTGGAAATACTGTAGGTGAAAACCTTCGACAGTGGTGGCCCAGAAGAGGCCGACGAAATGTTAATGATGCTGCCTCCTTGCCGCTGCTCGAGCATTCTTTTTCCGAAGATCTGACATGCCAGGAACATGCTCTTCAGGTTTACGTTCAAGATTTGCTCCCACTCCTGCTCGGAAATCTCAAAGAAGGGTGTAGCCGAATTAATGCCCGGCGCATTGATCAGCACGTCTAGGCGGTGGTAGGCTCGGTCAATGGCCAAGGCCGCTTTTTCTAGGGCAGATTTGCTGGAAGCATCCGCCTGCAGCGCAATTGCGGGGGCGCCGATGGAAACAATCTGTTTGGCGCAGGCCTCGGCCTTCTCCTCGTCCAGGTCGACCACGGCAACGGCCGCGCCGGCCTTGGCCAGGGCTAAAGCCATGCTTCCGCCCAGCACTCCGCCTCCCCCTATGATCACCGCAACTTTTCCCTTAAGACCGAATAATTCTTCAAGGTAGCCCATGTATCAATCTCCCATGAAAAGAGGCCGGATGTGTCGGTCGAGAATATTTCTCCGCACATTGGCGCTGATGACGTCTTGATGCTTCAACACCAACTCCCTGAACCGAGTTCCCGCTTCCGCGGCGATCTTGTAAGCTACGTGCAGCAATTGACGAAAATGTTCGTTGTACCAAGGATTCTCCAGGTCGTGTGTGAGGCAGGATACAAAGCGCTCTTCGTCCCATCGGTTGACCTCTTCAGGTAGCGGGAGACTTCTGGGATCGATTTCGACTACCGTCGCGTAGGGGGCCGTTAGCTCCGCCATACGGTTGTAAGCCTTGCCGTAGATTTCCTTCGCAATGGCGAGGCCTTCTCCTCCTACAGCGGCAAGTCCTGCCAACTCTTCGAGCCAGGTAGTCCCGGCAGTTTTGATGTGCAGTCCTGCATGGAACTCTTGCAGAACGCTGCGCATCGTGCCATAGAGGCTAAATTTGTCGCTGCCAGAATGGAAACTCACTTTAAACCCTTTCGGCAAACCAAATTCGCGGACCGCAAAACGGATGACAGCAACAACTTGCCTGAAGCTCTTATGAAAAGCACCAAGGTCGCCCAGAAAATCCACCCCTTTCCTTAGCATGCCAGGGAACCTGGGCGCGATGGTGGCCAGGGGTATGCGACGAAACCCCACCTCGGCGAGGATGAGCAAGAGATCAAGAGGATCTTGCGGCTCGCTCGTTTCGTCCATTGAGAGCTCAAGCACGAATGAGCCCTCCCCTTTGTTCCTTACCAGCAGCTGGTAGATTCTGGTGGTCTCTTCCAATGCCGCGAGGTACCGCCGGCCCGCTCGTTCCAGTTCCGCCCTTCCTACCCTGAACGGCTCCTCAATTCCCGGTACTCGCAGGGGTCCTATTAGACCAGCATGTCGGTGAACAAACAGATCGAGCTCCCCCTTGCCAGGTTCCCTACCCAGCTGCTCAGCGACGTCTACTGTGAAGAAATCCGCATGGTCCACGAAGTCGTCTACGATCCGCAAGGTGATGTGGTCCGCGTCTACGAAGTAGGGCGCCTGCCACCCCAGCTCGCGCACAGCCTCGTCCGCCTCCCGGCGCGTATCAGCAGGAGTGGTACCCACGATCGCGTGTTCCCGGTAGGACTTGTTCCACACAGGCGTCAGGTTTACTCCCATTTCTCGGGCATCCATGATTGCCCCCAACAGCGCCTGCCCTTGCAGCCCGAACCGATCTCCTATGCCAAAAGAGTATTTGCCCAGTTCCATCCTCAGCCTTTCCCAACAAGGGTAACGCGCACAGCCCCCTACAGGTTGTATGTCTTTTTCGCCAGCTCATAGGCTAGCGCACGGCTCATTCGCTGCGCTTCCTGCAGATCAATAATCTTACGCGCCACCAAACCAGCAAGAAAATTGCAGTCGATACGGCGGGCCAGATCGTGCCGCGCAGGTATGGAGGTGAATGCTCTGGTGTCGTCATTAAACCCAGCGGTGTTGTATATGCCTGCCGTCTCCGTCACCATTTTTCGGAAGCGCATCATCCCTTCGATGCTGTCGTGGAACCACCACGGCGGCCCGAGACGCAAAGCAGGGTAGTGACCGGCGAGCGGGGCGAGCTCCCGCGAGTACGTAGACTCGTCCAGAGTGAAGATAACCAGGCGGAAGCGACGGTCATTGCCGTATTTGTTGAGCAACTCATAAAGGTTGCGTGTGTACTCGGTGGCAACCGGAATGTCGCACCCCTTGTCGGGACCAAAGCGCTCGTAGACTACCCTGTTGTGGTTGCGAAGGGACCCGGGATGAATTTGCATCACCAGCCCGTCCTCAACGCTCATACGCGCGTACTCCATGAGCATGTGGGCGGTGAATGCAGCAGCATCGTCAGTGGATGCTTTGCCTCGCAGTGCACGGGCAAAAATGGTCTCAGCCCTGCGGGGTGCAAGCTCATGGGTATAGGGTGTTTCCACGGCGTGGTCGGTAGCAACCGCACCCATGCTCTTGAAAAACTCCCGCCGTTGCTCCAGCGCCATGATAAAGGTCTTGTAGCTGTCAACGTCGATGCCCGTAACCTCGCTCAGTCGATCGATTTGCTGCCTCCACCCTTTTGCGGAAATGTCTGTCACTCCATCCGGCCTGAAGGAAGGAATAATGCGCCCTGGCCAACCCGAGTCTCGGATCTGCTGATGATGAGCTAGGGTATCGGTAGCGGCGTCGGTGGTTGCCAGTACCTCGATGTTAAAGCGCTCAAAAAGCGCCCTGGGCAGGAACTCCGGCGTGCTGAGCTTCTCACAAATGTGTTCATAGATGCGCATCGCCGAACCACCGTGCAACTTTTCCTTGATTCCGAACACTTCTGTCAACACATAGTTCAGCCACAGGGACGTTGGCGTGCCAGCGAAGAGGTAATAGTGGTTGGCAAAGACTTGCCAAATCTTTCGGTGGTCACTTTCCACTCGCGTCCCGTCCACGGTGGGAATGCCGAGGGACTCCATCGCGATGCCTTGGGAGTAGAGCATGCGGAAAATATAGTGGTCCGGAATGAGAATCAGCTCCGTGGGATCAGGAAAGGGCTTGTTCTCAGCGAAAATCTTCGGATCCACATGGCCATGCGGGCTGACAATGGGAAGCCCCTTCACTTCTTCGTAGAGCTTGAGCGCGACCCTACGCGTTGTTGGATCTGGGTCGAAGAAGCGGTCACGTGGAAGCATCTTTTTCCTCCAGAGCAAACTCATATTGAACAGCGACTCCCCTCCACAAGCTCAGGTACTTTGCTCAGTAGCCAAACACCTTTGGCAGAAACAAACTGAACCAGGGAACATAAGTCACGAGCATCAAAACCACGATCATTCCGATGTAAAACGGTATGAGCACCCGCACCATCCGCGCGATGCTTGTCTGGCCGACGCTGCATCCGAGGAACAATACCGAACCGACAGGTGGAGTGCACAGCCCGATGCACAGATTCATGACAAGGACAATGCCGAAGTGCAGAGGGCTCATCCCAAGTCGCACCACCACTGGCAGAAAGATCGGCGTAAAAATCAACACTGCCGGGGTCATGTCCATGAAGGTGCCAACGATCAGCAGAACGAGGTTGATGAGTAAGAGGATGATCAGCTTGCTGTCGCTAAGCCCTATCATGGCAGCGGTCACGTTCTGCGGAATGTTTTCATATGAGAGAATCCAGGACATACCAGAGGAGGTGCCAATCAACAGCATCACGATGGCCGTGGTCTCGACGGTCTTGAGCAAAACATCAGGCAGCTCCTTGAGCTTCACTTCTCGGTAGATGACGACAGACAGAAAGAAGGCATAGAGGACGGCGATGGCGCTGGCCTCCGTGGCGGTGAAGAAGCCGGCGATTATTCCCCCTATCACAATCACTACCAAGAGCAGGCTCGGAATGGCCTCCAATAGCCTCCTAAGACTTTCCACAAACCCTACCTTCTCTGCGACCGGGTATTTGTTCCTTAGGGAAAGCGCAGCCGCAACCACCATCAAGCCGACGCCCAGCAAGAATCCAGGGATGTAGCCAGCGATAAACAGCGCGGCGATCGATACCCCTCCACTTGCGAGGGAATAGACTATCAGGATGTTTGATGGCGGAATAAGCAGCCCGGTGGTTGCGCCTGTCACGGTCACTGCAGTACTGAAGTTAGTGTCATAGCCTTCTTTCTTCATCACCGGTATCATGAAGCCGCCAATGGCAGAGGTTGCTGCGGCTGCTGAGCCCGAAATTGCGCCGAAGAACATGCAGGCCAGGACGTTTACGTAGGCAAGGCCACCAGGCAACATTCCCACCACCGCCTTTGCCAGGTCGATCAATCGCCTCGCAATGCCGCCTCTGCCCATGAGTTGCCCTGAAAGGATGAAAAACGGAATCGCTAGGAGAGTAAAGCTGTTAATGCCCGTGGCCATGCGCTGGGCGACAGTGGTGAGGGCAGGCATGGGGCTTATGGTGAAAAGCATGGTCAAAGCAGTGGCGATGCCAATCGCAATTGCTATCGGCACGTTGATCGCCAGAAGGAGCACAAAGCTTGCCACGAGGGTCACTACGGAAAGGTCCATTTCGTCGACTCCCGACTATGCACCATCACAAGGCAAATGGATTCAGACCGCCTCAGGCTTGCCAAGCACGGCGATGCGCTCCTTCTCGAGCACTGCGCCAATGATAAAGTACAACGCGAAATAGATGATAAGGACGCCTGACAGAGGGACAACAATGTAGACGTAACCGATCGGGATTCCGAGGGCTGCGGACACCTGTCGAAGAATGAACGTGAGACGAACCAGGCGGATGCCTCCCACAACCATCACAAAAAAGGCGAAGGCGAGGACCAGCAGATTGATGATGATCTCCAATAGTCTTTTCCGGTTTCCCTTCAGCTTTGCTGCAAGCACGTCGATCCCCAGATGCGCCTTCGTGCGGTAGGCGTAGCTTGCGCCCAGGAGCCCGATCCACACAAGCTGAAACCTCGCGATTTCTTCGGTGTAAGAACTTGGATTGCGGAGTACAAAACGGGTAAAGACCTGCCAGGTTACATCGATGACCATCGTTGCCATCAGCACACTCAGGAACCAACCCAACACTCTTGTGACCCACTCTGTGGCTTTCTCCATCCTCATCTCCCTATTGGACTTGCTCGATCTCCTGAATCAGGTCATAGACCGGAGATCCCCGATATGCCTCGTGCATCTGCACCACGGCTTTCCTAAACGCCCCCTTGTCGGGTCTGTATATTTGCACACCCGCCTTTTGTACCTCGCGCAAAGCTTCGGCACACGATTCCTGCCAAAGCCTTTTCTGGTAATCCACCGATTCGTCGATAGCCTCCTGGAGCCATCGTTGTTCCTCTGCCGAGAGGCTTTCCCACACCATCGTGCTCATGAGCAAGATGTCGGGGATCGAGGTGTGCTCATCGAGGCTATAGTACTTGCACACCTCATAGTGCCGTGAGTAGTAGAAGCTCGGTGGATTGTTTTCTGCGCCGTCTACCACCCCCTGCTGCAGCGCGGTATAAAGCTCGCCCCACGGAATAGGGGTTGCAGAACCGCCCAGGACCTGGATCATCTTGAAGGAGGTGGGGCTGTTCATGACGCGAATCTTCAACCCCTTCAGGTCGCCTGGAGTCAAGATGGGGGCTCGCTTCGTGTAGAAACTGCGACTTCCCGCGTCGTAGTAGCACATTCCTCTGAGCAGAAACTTCTCCCCGGCCAAGAGCAGCCGCTTCCCGATTTCCCCCTCTAGTACTTTCCATCGGTGTTCGTCGTCGCGAAACACGTAGGGGATGCTAAAAATTTCCATTTCTGGAACAAATGCCTCAAGCGGCGCTGTGGAAACCTTGGCCATGGCAAGGCTCCCAATCTGAAGCAGTTCAATCAACTCCCGTTCGTCACCCAATTGGCCGCTGGGGTAAATATCCACCCGCAAATGACCGCTCGATTTTTCCCATACCCTGTTGGCCATGTACACCATCCCTTTGTGCACCGGATGGTTGGTATCGAGGGCGTGAGCTAGCTTGAGAACCCGTGTTCTCTCAGTCCGCTCGGAACAGGAAACCAGACATGTGATGGCCAGCGCGATACAGTACACTTGTTTCACAAGCACTTCCTTTCACTCGACCCACGAACACATACTGCACCGTGGGGGTCTCCACCCGCTCTTGTGCATCTCCCCAGCCTCAGCTCGGCGCAAACCTGGGACAGACGCGCTGCGTAACCAACCAAAAGGCTTGCCCCCTCATCGGGCCAGCCACCCGCCGTCCACCGCGATGGTGTAGCCGTGCATGTAGGCCGAAGCCTCTGATGCCAAGAAGACCACCGCACCTTTAAGGTCCTCAGGTTCGCCCCATCTGCCCGCAGGGATGCGCTCCAAAATCGCCTTGCTTCGTAGCGGGTCGGCACGCAAGGGAGCGGTGTTATCGGTGGCCATGTAGCCCGGCGCAATTGCATTCACGTTGATGTTGTGCGGTGCCAGTTCGTTGGCGAGCAGACGAGTGAGCCCCATGACCGCGCTCTTGGAGGCGGTGTAAGAAGGTACCAGAATGCCTCCCTGAAAAGAGAGCATCGATGCTATGTTGATAATCTTTCCTCCGCCCTGCTTCATCATCTGCCGTGCTGCGGCCTGGGACAGGAAGAAGAGCGTTCGCACGTTGATGTTCATTACATCATCCCAGTCCTTCACCGAGAATTCCAACACCGGTGCACGGCGAATAATCCCGGCGTTGTTCACCAAAATGTCGATCCGGCCGAAAGCCTGGAGCGTCTCGTTTACGATCAAGTCGACGCTCTCCAGCAAGGCGAGGTCTGCTTTGATTGGCACACATCGTTTTCCAAGCGCCTCGACACGGTCACGGGTGGCCCCCAAATCAAGGATGTCCACAATTGCCAGGTCGGCGCCGGCTTCTGCCAGCCCGATCGCCATCGCCTGCCCCAGTCCGCGCGCGGCCCCCGTCACGATCGCCACCTTACCATCGAGCCGAAATTTGTCGAGAATCATCTTCCTCTCCAGCCCACTTTAGAAGACAAGCTTCACCTCAACTCGCTGAGGCGAACTCCTTGCATGTCCTCAAAGACTTGGTTCTCCCCTCCCATTGCCCAACAAAAGGAGTAAGAACTCGTTCCTACGCCGGAGTGTATCGACCAGCTTGGTGAAATGACCGCCTGCTTGTTTGCCACAACGATGTGTCGTGTTTCGCTTGGCATACCCAACAGGTGAAATACGCGTGCCTCCTCGGGCATGTCGAAGTAAAGGTAGATTTCTGTACGGCGCCCATGAGTGTGCGGTGGCATGGTGTTCCAAACCGACGCTGGGGCGAGCACGGTGACGCCCATCACCAGTTGGCAGCTCTTGATTCCACCCGGATGAATGTACTTGTAGATTACGCGCTCATTGCAGGCAAGGGGATCACCAAGTCGCACGGCCTCCGCTTCCCCCAGCGATGCTTTTGCCACGGGAAACGCACTGTGCGCAGGATAACTCAGCAGGTAAAACTCCGCCGGCGTGGTTTTGTCTATGCTCTCGAACACTATCTGCTTAGTTCCCTGGCCCACGTAGATGATATCCTTGTTGGCTAGTCGGTGCGCG